>CAZWOB010000003.1:0-40752 GCA_964635295.1 uncultured bacterium | reverse complement strand
AAGGATTGAGATGAATATATAAAAAGCCGCTATCGTCCCTCAGTCGGTCGTATGCAAGCTTATGCGCATCGAACACGCGTTCCAGCCGCTGATTTTTCTTTTCTTTGTATTCTTTTACAGGCCCCCATGAAGGGAGCCTGGCAATCCAGGGAGCAGGCCGAAGATGTTTGAACTTGAAAATTTTCAACACCCATCGATCATCTTCGCTTGAAAAGACATAACACTGGGCACCTTTGTTTAAATAGGTGAAATGTTGATTCAATATGGTGTCTAAAAGGACCTGTTGATCGGGATGAAGAGGCTCAATCTCCCATTCGGGACGGAAACTCATCTCATGCCGAATCGTCCCCTCTCTGAAATCCCCATTAGACCGCAGATATGCCTTTCCTGCAATCAATAAAAATACAACTGAAAGAAAGGCAACCTTGAGATATATCATGTCAGGCTAAGTTTTCAGCAGGCTGCTCCGATGCCGACACTGTCGCTGTTTCTTCCTGGTCGATCTCTTTCTGAACAATCGTTGTCACGCAAGAATCCGACCAAACATTGATCGCGCTTTCCAGCATGTCGATCATGGCATAAAACGGAAGGATTACCCCCAGGATATTCAGTGGCACGTTCATCGCGGCAAGAAAAGCGCTGGAAATAAAATAGCACCCCATCGGAACGCCGGCATTGCCGACTGCTGCAATCGTTGCGACGAAAATCCAAAACACAAGTTCTGCAGGGGTATACGTAATCCCATTGCTCATCGAAACAAAAAGGACTGTTGTCAGAATGAAAGCTGCGCAAGCATTCATGTTGATCGTCGTGCATAAAGGAAGGCTGAAGCTCGCCACTTTACGTGAGACGTTAACTCTTTCTTCCGCGCACTTCATTGCCATGGGAAGCGCTGCGCTGGATGATTTTGAAAAGAAGGCCAACGAAAGCGCGGGCATCATCCCCCATGCTGTCTTGATCGGTGAGATCTTTTTAGCCTTCAACAAGGTCGGCAGAACGACAACCGCCTGGAAAATGTTGGCAAGCACTACGCAAGAGAGATACAAGGCAATGCTCTTCATCTCCATTCCGCTGCGCAAATCCTTGATAAAAAGGGTGACAAACGCCCAAATAGCAAATGGCATCAACTGAACGATCCACGTCGTGATCTTCATGATCGCGGCGTACAAGCCTGAGAAAAAGGAATTGAGCAGTTTTCGCTTCTCCTGAGGAAGGCTGAGGATCGCAAAACTCAGCAGCATAGCCAAAAATAAAACGCCGATCACGCTGTTATCTGTGAAGGGCTGCAAGATGTTGCTGGGGATAACGTTGATCAAATAGTGCACATATCCGGGAAGAGATCCCGCCTCAAGCTCGACCGGAGCGGCATTAGACACAACACTTCTGACAGGATCGATCGTGACAAAAATAATCAAGGCGAATGTGGCGGCGACCAATGTGGTAAACAGCGTATATTTGATCACTTTTTTACCAATCGACTTAATTTCCTCTACGCTTTCCATGCCTGAGGCTGTTGAGACAATCGAAAGGAAAATGATCGGCAGACTGACAAGTTTCAGTAAATTAATGAAGATCTCAGAAACTATCGATGCGGCAGTATCTGCCGTCGGATGGTTTGTATACCCTGTAAACAGACCGAAAAGGATCGCTACTGTTAAATATTGGGATTGTCGGGAGAGCTTATTAAGAAACATTAAAAGGCCTGCAATTGTGTATTCAAATGAATATTATACACTGAAACCCTATTTTTTGTCAATCTCGGATTATATAATGAAAAAAATATTTTAATTTTATATAATGGAAATACGCAAGGTTATGCGATATACACTATCCTAATTGATTTAAAAGCATTTTTTTGATATATTTTGCTTTGTTTAAAATGTCAGGAGATTCTTTACATGAGCGCATCGGTTTACGTATCTGAGCCATTTAATGTTGATGCTGCTGTCTTAGCGGCGCTTGAGGCCTCTTCGCCTCTGGAAATCGAAACATTGTCTGCTGCGGGAGTATCCCACAAAAGAATTAAAAGGGCCTGGAAAGAAGCCGCATTTAAAAGGTCCGGAGCATCTGAAAATGTAAGCCGGAACTACGAAGCGCTGAAGGATTGGAGCAATCAGAACAAACGCAGCAAAGACAGGGTCAATGCCGTCTTATCACAGATCTTTAGATTGGATACTCCCGAAACCGCAAAACGGGAAATTGAGCTTTTCCTTGAAGCAGGCGGAACAATGCGTCAGGTCAGGGAGTTCCTGTCGGAAACACCTCTTCCACAGCAACCTGAAAATCAAATCGCTTTTCTGGAAAACGTCACCACCATCGCTGAACTGGAAAAGGCCACTCCTGACACAAAAAAGACACACTCAAAATCTATATTCAGCTTTTCAAAAAGTCATCGAGCAAGAGGAACTCAAGATACAGTTGAACAATTAAAACAGAAAATTACTCAATCCTGGGCATCTAACACAAGTCTTATTGTGTTAGCGGTAAGGACTGGACATGAAAAAGTCGCGATGCAATTGCTCAAGCTTCCCAAACCTTCAGAAGCGATCGAATCAAAACATTTTGAGGCGCTTAAACAGGCGATCGACAAGGAGAATCATGATGAGCTGGAATCGTTGCTGCTGATTGGGTTCGATCCAAACTCCATCGGTCCAGATTCAAATAATTTGTTGATCCATTGTATTTTAAACGGAAAATCCTGGGCCATTCCTCTGCTTCTTGAACATGGGGCAGATCCTGACAAACCCGACGGGAACAGTATCACCCCCTTACACTACGCGGTAAACCTGGGAAATAACGAAGCCGTAAATGCCCTGATCGAGCATGGCGCGGACGTCAACCACCAGGGTATCGAGGGAATGACACCTCTTCATAGAGTAAGATATCTCAACACCAATGAGCAACGACTGCAAATGTGGGAATTACTCATCAGTAAAGGCGCCGATCCTAGATTAAGGGACCTCTTCGAGGGAAGAGGGTGCAATACTCCGCTAGTCTCGATTTTTCATTGGGGGCCGCTTGATTTTGCCATGGCAATGTTCGCGGGCTATCCGGTTATAATTGAAATCATGACTGACAAAAGCGATGTTGCTAAAGTGGACCTATTAAGGGCTGCAGCTTCCGAACTGATTCAACCTAATGTCACATCACCTAATCTGCTTCCTCTGGAAATCCCCTTTCTCATGCAAGACCATCAATTGGCAGTTGAAATGCTTGCGCTTATGCCAGAAGATGCAGTTAGAGAACAAATCGCTGCAATCAGAGAAAAATATCCCCATGTTTCCCCAAAACTATTGATTGAGGGATACGTGGAGTCGAAAAGGGATTACGCTCTCCAATTTGGAGAGACTTCTGCTTATCCGGTTAATACAGCGCCATACGACGGTTCGAAAACAGAAAAGGTCAAACGTCTCCTCGCAATGCTAGATAAGATTCTGCTAAAGGAGGGCCACCCCGACGGTTTGAAGTTTGAAGGGGATCATGGCTATAGCAGCGGGCCTAAATACAAAGATTATCTCAAAAAACCGGAAGATCCCGGTTACCGTGACATCTCAGAATTCAAAGATGCGAACGGTAGGGTGTTCACTCCCTTGCTACTCCGTGCAAAAATGGTCTGCTTGATCAGGGATATCGAAAACCGCCAACCCAAGCCCGGAACTCCCTCTCATGAAAAACAGACAGAACTTGAGCACTGGTACCGCTATTTAGAATCCACGCTGTGCGAGATTATCGACATCGTTGACGTTGAAGATGGTATAGAAGCAACATCAGATGATCCAACGCCCAATGCCTCAACAATCATTGAAATCGCATTGACAGGGGGAAATTGCGGCGGATGGATGATGGGTGAATCTCAGAAGATCAAACAGCAGAAAAAACATCTGGAACTCGGACTTCAGCACGAGATCATGACTGTCCTCAAAAGTTTTCATGAATCAATCTGCGAAAGCTTTGTCAGCCCTGAAGATGCTCAAAACACCCATGTCATGAACCTTGTCTATCAAGTGATTGATGAAAGCGCCGGCATCAAGGACG
The DNA here is from genome assembly GCA_964635295.1 of uncultured bacterium. Classification (GTDB taxonomy): domain Bacteria; phylum Chlamydiota; class Chlamydiia; order Chlamydiales; family Waddliaceae; genus Waddlia. The sequence continues at coordinate 36,717 of CAZWOB010000003.1, read as the reverse complement.
AGCAAAAAGGGCAGCGTTACTATTTTCTCGATCCTCTTCCCGCAGCCAACAGGGCAGGCCAGAAGCGTAACATCACTAGACTCTATTGGAAAGACTCTTCCCCACCCATGGTGATTGATGAAGTGTATCGGGCGATCAATATTGAACACTCGGTCGATAGAGAACTTGTGATTGATTGGCTGGGAGAAAACGTCCCGAACGGATGGAGCGAAGAGACAATGATCAAAATGCGGGCTGATGTGGCGTCTGCCGATACAATTGATGACAAATGCCGCGTCCTCAGAGAAAAATATGGCATCTATATAAAAATGCCGAAACCGATTGAAGAGCAGGTACTGAACCATCTTTTAAATGGACTTGCCAAATCATCTGATGAGCATCAAAAATTATATGATAAATACAAAAAAGCGATGATGCTCGTCGCATCCATGCGATCAAATGCCGCCATGGCATGTAAACTTCTAAATGAGAGGTACGGTTTCGAACTTGATCCGAATCAACCTCTCATCCCTCAGGTTCAAAATGCAATCGCAGAGCAATTACCTTCTGAAGAGAAGGAGCGCTATACTGAAGCAATGCAAGTGATCGAGGGCAAGAGCTACTCAGACGCCGCTTCCCTCATAAAATTCAAATACGGCCTGGAGATTGAAAAATATCCTGACAATTCTGATATTGATCGCGCCATGTCGCAATGGAGGTCATCTGACTTTATCGCAGCCTTGATTTCTGATTCAGGCCACATTTCAAGAAGGGCGATCACTTATCTATTAACTGGAATAGGGGTATTTTCTCCAATCAGCGCTATTCAGAGCCCTCTCGAATTGCTGACCAGGTTAGATGCCTAATCTGTTTGAAAGATTGCGGTTCCCACTCTAAGCAGGGTCGCGCCTTCTTCGATCGCCAGCTGCCAATCGTGGCTCATCCCCATTGATAGATGCTTTAGACCATGCCTGTCTCGGAGAAGTCTCAATTTCCGAAAACACTCTCTGATGAGCTGCGGATCGTCAACAAATGGGGCCATCGTCATCAACCCTTGTATGTCGATCCCCTTCAGAGGCAACAAAGATGGCCAGGCCTCTGTCAACTCAAAGGGGGTCAGTCCATGTTTAGTCTCCTCTCCGGAAGTATTGACCTGAAGCAAAATTGGAGAGACTACCCCCTGCTCTACACTTACTTCTGAAATTTTACGGGCAAGATCAACTGAGTCGACTGAATGGATTAATGAAAACCGACCAACAGCTTTTCGCACCTTGTTCTTCTGCAGCGATCCGATCAGATGCCAGTCGATCTCATTTGGCGCTTGATCGATTTTTGACAAAGCTTCCTGAACGCGGTTTTCTCCAAAGATCTTCGCTCCAGCCTCGTATGCCGGCAGAACATGCTCGAGGGGACACCCTTTCGTCACTGCGACAAGCTTGATTTCATTTGGGTCCCTTCCGCAATTACCCGCGACTGTCACTATCTCATCGACTAGCTCGCGATAACGCTCCCCTACGGTCATTCCAGTCCCTTCGGCGTCCCGAGCACTTCCTTCAATATCAATGCCTGCTTCAGAGAATCAGACCCTCGAAGCATTTGCTTCACCTTTGACTGCTGCATTTTCCTTTTAGCATAGGCGTCGCCATGGTCAAAGGATTTGCGGAGCGCATAATGGTCCTTGAAAGACTTATGCGTTTTGAAATGTGATACAGCTGCCTTTTCCGGTTTTTGAGGAGGAGTTTTGATTTCCGGGATGGGAGGCGGTTCCGGTTTCTTGGATTCGGGCTGTTCCTCCGGAATATCAATATTCATTGAGCGGAGAAGGTCTTTGATCGCTTCCTGATGCTCCCGTTCGGCCTCTTCCTCATATGCCTCAGGGTTTTGCCGCCTCTTCCTCTCATCTCTTGCCTGCTTGGCGATCAAAAGGAAAAAGGCGGCCATTGTAATGATAAATCCGATCAGCTCGATCAGGGTCATCCGTTGCTCTGCCCCTCTTCTTCCGGCTTAGCGATCGAAGTTCTCATATCTGTATCGGCCTGGATATTTTGAAAGCGATAGTAATCCATAATACCAAGCTTGCCCTCTTTAAACGCTCCTGCAATTGCATGAGGAACAGCAGACTTCGCTTCAATCAATTTCGCTTCCATATCTTTGACCTTCGCCTTGTTCTCTTGCTCTTCGGCAACGGCCATCGCACGTCTTTTCTCCGCCTCAGCCTGGAAAATCCGCATATCGGCTTCCGCTTTATCGGCCCTCAGTTTTGCTCCGATATTCTCTCCCAGGGTCATTTCGACGATATCGATCGATAAGATCAAGAAAGCAGTCGATGAGTCCAACCCTTTCTCAAGCACAAGGCGGGAGATATTCTGCGGAGCTTCCAACACTTGCAAATGCGTGTCCGATCCGCCAATGGCGCTGACAATCCCTTCACCGACCCGTGCGATAATCGTCTCTTCAGTCGCTCCACCGACCAACTGTTGAATGTTTGTCCGAACTGTTACCCGTGCGCGCACATGCACCTGAATCCCGTCTTTGGCGACACCGGTCATATAACCGCCGTGGCTGGGGCAGTCAATGACTTTAGGGTTGACGGATGTGTTGATCGCTTCCTGCAGATCGCGTCCGGCCAGATCGATCGCTGTCCCCTGCCTCCAGTCGAGTTCGATATTCGCTTTATCAGCGGCGATCATCGCCCGGACAACTTCAGTGACATGTCCGCCAGCAAGATAGTGCGTTTCAAGGTCAGCGACAGAGATATTCTTGAGCCCCGCTTTATAGGCAGTAATTCTTGCTGTCACAATCTCTCGGGGAGGTATTTTCCGCAGGCTCATACCGATAATGTTGAACAATTGAATGGGGGTGCCCGACACAAATGCCTGGAACCACAGGCTGATATATTTCCCCAGAATACTTAATAAGATGACCCCGACAACAGCCAGGACGATGAATAGCAAATAAAGCTCGAAACTCATCTCGCCTACCATCAACAATGTTTGCATGCCTTAATTCTCCTTTTTCACAGTTAAACTTTCCCCTTGACCGCCGATCACTTTCACCTTTTCCCCTTTTGAGATGTACCCGCTCACGGATATAGCTGAATGTCTTTTCTCATCGACGATGATATGCCCGCCAGGTCTTAAATCAGTATCAACGAGTCCGGATTTTCCAATCGCTGTCGTGTCGAAGCGGGAAGCGGTAAATCCTTCCTGGGCGTCATCAGAATAGATCGTCTTTCCGGGTTCTCCATGGCGGATGCGCCATAACGCAAATCGAAACAATAACGCGACCAACACAACGCAGCCGACCGTATAAAGCAGGATATAAAGCATCGATTCCGCTTGCATCGCAAACAAGACTACGCTTCCCATCACAACAAGCGCGCCTATCGTCCCCATAATTCCTCCAGGGAGGAAGAACTCGAGAAAGATCAACAACAGTCCCACACCTAATAACACAAATGGCAGCATTTTATTCTCCGCTCTTTCGTTTACGCACAATAACGACACTTCCGTCCAGCCGCTCCACTTGGATCGGCTCCCCTTTTTCAATATAGGACCCTGACGTAATTGCGTCATAGATCTTCTGATCAATCTCGACTTTACCTGCTGGTCTCAGCGTTGCAAGAACGATACCCTCTGTTCCAGGCTGTGGAAGCGTTTTTGGATCCGCTCCCGCTACATACCCCTCTTCCCTGTCTTCTTCATTCCCTGCAAGTATCAACGGGGCAAAACCGGAAAATGAGGGCAGGACATAACGTCCCAAAAGCGCCATTCCAACTATAGCCAGGACCAATGACCCGCACAGCCATGCCAGTCTTTGTACGAAAACTTCACCTGCCGCATTAAATGTCTGCGTGTCAAATTCAAAATCCACATTTTCGATCCCCGGCAGCATCATGCCGAAAAGCCCCATAAAAAAGAACACGATGCCCACGACGCCCAGAATTCCGAAGGTGGGGATTAAAAACAAGTCAAGCGCAATAAAAGCAACCCCGACAAGGAGCAGGATCAGTTCCAAGGTATTGGCCACTTCAAGAGCGAAGCTGGACAAGATGATTAAAAAGAGGCACATGAGGCCGATCGATCCAGGGAATCCAAATCCCGGAGAGTTGATCTCGACGTAAAAGCCGATCATCATTCCCAAAAACAGAAGGGAGGCCACAGCAGGACTGGACAATAGCGAGAGAAAACGGGTTTTCCAGTCCATCTGATATTCATCAACTACAGCATTGGGGATCTTTTTAAAGAAGGAATCCTGAAACAGCAGCATTTTTGAAGCCGGCCATTTTCCGGCCGTTCGTTCTGCGTCAGTGATCAGCCCCACTTTCGCAGGAGAGAGCTTGATATTAGCCACCCCGTATTTCATCATATCGTCAGTGTTCAGGGTCAACAGCTTTCCTTTTGCGGAGATCACTTCATCGGGCGAAGCTCCTTTTGTTCTGATCTTATCCTCGTTATCCAGACGCAGCACTTTTCCATGGCGGTAGACAAGGATGATATCTTTGTCCACCATCGCTTCAGCAATATCGGGGTTCCGGTCGAAAAATGACGCCCTGTTTGCAAAATCCGCACGCAAAGCAGAGTTCACCTTCTCCGGCGCGGACACCATTTTACCCCCTTCGCCGGCAAATACCGGTTCAGCAGCGCCCATGCTCGCATCTTTGGTGACCGCAATAAAACGGCAGGAATAAGCAAGCATCGCTCCAGCTGAAATCGCCCAGTTATTGATAAAGGCGACAACAGGAATATCGTGCTGCGTGTCCATCTCCTTCAACGCATCGGAGATCTTTTGAGAAGCGAACACCTCGCCTCCGGGGGTATTGAGTTCCAGGATAATAAATTTCGGCTTTTTCTTTTTGTAATATTCCAGGGCGCTTTTAACATAGATCCAGGTCGCCTGGGAAATTTGAGAGTTCTTGTCGTCCACATGGATCAGGCCGACGAGGTTGTTCCCGTCCTCAGAAAAACGGATATGCTCTTCCAGTTCTTTTGCAAATCCCGGACTCTCCACAACTTTTTCCGAAGCGAGAGCCTCGCTTTTTTTCTCTGATCGATAGTTCTTTTGAAAGTCCAATGGCGAAAGCACTTGAGAGACAAGCCCCAGCTCGACCATCTGATTGTGGTTCATGACGAGGGTCTCGTATTGGGGAGATACCACTTTTCCTTCTGTCCCAAGCTTCCAGCCATTCTGATCGACCACTTGGGTGTCGGGATCGATCATAGCGGCGGCGATCACCTCGAGCGTTTCTTTCGATTTGAGTTTCGGGTTGATAAAGCTCTTGACTGTGCTGCGGAGCAAATTTGTCGAAATTCCGTTTTCCGAGCCAAGAGGAATGTCTCCCCACGAAGCAAAATGTGAGATCAACAGCTCATCGGCCAAAAAAGGGATGACGCCCGAGGGGCCGACTGCGTTCTGATCGATATAAACGATGACACGGGCTTCCGACTGTGCTTTCAATGCATAGATTTTTTTCGCCAGTTCGAGAACACTGCCCAACTCTCCGGAAGAAGAATTGACCAAAACGACCAATTGCGATGCATTTTCTTTATCCAGTTGCTCAATGGAAGTCTCCGCTTTTTTGATTTCGTCTTTACCGAGATAGCCTTCCAGCTTAAGGATGTCAGCTTGAAGAGAGCAACAGAGAAAAAGTAGAAGAATGAGTAGTTTTTTCATATCCCTTGATTTGCACGATGAATTACTATAATAAATAACAGAAGAAGTCTAATAGAGCAAAGGATATGGCATTTATTAAATTGATTTTAGTGATCTGCCTCCTATACGGGGGATTGGTTCTCTACGCCTATTTAACACAAAGGGAGATGATTTATTTCCCCGATCCCCGCCCGACCAAACCTGTTGATGCAGGCGTTCCTGAAATGGAAATCGTCTCTTTCAAAACACGGGACAATCTTTCCCTTTCCGCGTGGTATGCCCCGCCAAAATCCTCTTCCTTGCCGACAATCATCTATTTTCACGGTAATGCCGGGAATATTGCCGACCGCGCCCCTCTGATGAAGCCCTATCTCGATCAAGGATTTGGCGTCCTTTTAACAACATACCGAGGTTACAGCGGCAATGCGGGCATCCCCACTGAATATGGTCTTTACAATGACGCTCGGGGAGCGGTCGAGTTTATCCTCAGGGAACAAACTTCCCCCTGCATCTTTCTGATGGGAAATTCGATCGGCTCCGCTGTCGCCATTCAAATTGCTACCGAGCCCGATTACCCGATCAAAGGGCTCATCCTTCAATCCCCCTTCACTTCACTAGTGGATATCGGAAAACATCATTACTGGTATCTTCCCGTCGCCTCGTTGGCAAAGGATAAATACGACTCCTTTTCCAAAACAGACAGGATCAAAGTACCGACGTTGATCATTCAGGGTCTTACAGATACGATCTCTCCCCCGGAATATGGGAGAAGACTGTTTCAAGCCCTCCCCCATCCCAAAGAGATCGAGGAGATTCCGGGCAAAGGGCACAACACACTATTTGAACCGGAACTGGTGATTCAATTCGTCAACAAATACTCTTGCAGATAAGCGATCACCAGATCGCGCGTTTTCAATAGGTGCTCTTCGGTATGCACTCCTGAAATAAACCAGGCTTCGAACTGCGAAGGCGGCAGATATACACCCTTGGCATATAGGTGGCGGAAAAAATGCGCAAACCGCGGGACATCGAGCGTCATCGCCTCATCGTAATTGGAGACAGAACGACGGCCGAAAAAGAGGGTGAACATTGAGCCTATCTGCTGGATAGACGCCTCAATCCCCTGTTCCTCAATGTAGTGGGCGATCGGCTTGGTCAACAGGTCAGCCTTTCGTTCCAGCTCATCGTAAAAACCCGGCTGTTCAATCATGCAAAGTGCCTGATAGCCAGCTTCCATCGCAAGCGGATTTCCGGACAACGTTCCGGCTTGGTACACGGGGCCGTTCGGAGCGAGATAATCCATGACGTCCGCCCGCCCGCCAAAAGCCGCAACCGGAAAACCGCCGCCGACCACTTTACCAAGACAGGTGAGATCCGGCCTGACCCCAAATTTTCCTTGAGCTCCCTGGATTCCTGCTCGAAACCCGGAAATCACCTCGTCAAAGATCAATAACGCCCCTTGTTTGGCTGTTTCTTCCCTTAACATCCGAATAAATTCTTCGGTTGCAGGCACAACCCCCATATTTCCAGCGATCGGTTCAAGAATCACGCAAGCGACCTGGTTCTTCTGTAAAAAGTCACGCACCCCCTCAACATCGTTGTAAGTAAGGGAAACGACATGCTTGACCACATCCGGAGGGATACCGGCCGATGATGACTCGCTTAATTGATTGACTCCCGATCCCGCTTTGACAAGAAAAAAGTCTGCGTGTCCATGGTAGTTGCCGTTAAATTTGACAACCAGTTGACGCTGGGTAAATCCGCGGGCCAATCGGACAGCGCTCATCGTCGCTTCAGTCCCAGAAGAGACAAATCGGACCTTTTCAATCGAATCGATCAGTTCAACGACTTTACTAGCTAGTTTTTCTTCGATCTCAGTGGAAATGCCGAAGCTCGTCCCTTTCCTCATTCTTTTGGCGGCGGCATCGATAATTGTTGGGTGAGCATGGCCGTGGATCAGCGCTCCCCAGGACATGCAATAATCGGTGAACGCGTTACCGTCGACATCAACGATTGTGTCGCCTTCTCCACGGTCAACCACCATGGGCGCTTGGTCCAGCCCCTTGAACGAACGGACAGGAGAATTCACTCCTCCCGGAACGACCTCTTTTAATTTTTCAAACGCCTGTTGACTTGCTGTCGTTGTTGTCATTTTTATTCTCCATTTCAGTCTTACGATCGCAACATATTAAAAAAATTCCGAAATGATCGCAAAGCAAGATACTCTACGATAAAAATATTGCAACGATAGGACTTTGATTGCGACCTATTTTGCGGCCAATCATCTGAATCGGCAGGCTAAATTGCAATGAATAATATAATTGACTTTTTCAATAATGTGTCATATATTTTTTGATCATTTTTAAGTATTTGGATTAATAATGAGTATTAATGGAATTACTGGATCAGCGAGCCCGGATAGAATTTCGAGTGATTATGAAGAGATCAGAGGAAAAAAGAGAAAAAGAAGCGGTAGCGATTCTGGTCATTTGTCTGATAAAAAACAGCGTCAATCCTACATAGCATCGACTGCTTTCAAGACTCTTGGGACAGCAAGCGAATCCGATTGCAATTACTTAAAGGGAAGAGTGGTTGCTGGTTCCTCACGCTCGTCAGGATCTAATGGCACTGTTACAGTAGAAGATGATTATGTGGATGAAATTTCAGAACAGCTTGCGGACGATTCTGAAGAGGAAAATATCCTGGAGCTTACCCCAGAAGCTTTTAAACAACGGCTGATCACCAAAAACTTCCCGAAAGACGCAAAGATTATTGTTCATGGCGATCTGGAACTCATCGGCTGGTCAAGATTGACCTCCCTGCCTGATCAACTCACTGTTCACGGTGATCTGGAAATTGTCGATTGCTCTGGATTGATCTCTTTGTCCGACACGCTCTCTGTTTTAGGAAGCTTGACTATTGCCGGATGTACAAACTTAAGATTTCTTAGCGATCACCTTTCAGTGACAGAAGACCTGACAATTTTCAGTTGCAACAATCTGATCTCACTAGCTGACCATATTGATAGTCAAGGTAACGTACATCTCAACGATTGTAGAAATTTCTTCCGGCTTCCCGATCATTTTACAGTTCAAGGGAATCTATATCTTGACGATTGCACAAGCTTCCCCTCTCTCCCCGTCCACCTTTCTGTTCAAGGAGTTTTACGACTTTGCAATTGCTCAAGCTTGACCACTGTGCCATCTACTCTGACTGTTCACGGGGATTTCAATATTTACCATTGCAGAGGTTTGATCTCGATCCCTGAACACCTCAATATTCATCGTCATCTCCGCCTGTGCCATTGCTCGAACTTGACCTCTTTGCCAAATTCCATCGTTCAATGGGGCTCATGTTCAGATGGAAGCGTCAGAATTATTGATTTAACCAACACAGGGCTCTCCGATGCGGTCATTGAAAGTTTGCGTGAGTGCGTAGCTACGGGCATCGTGTTTTATTTTTCCCAAAGACCAGCTAAGCCTGAAATTCAATTTACAAGTATTGAAGAAGGCCTTCAATTTTGGGGCAATCTTGCAGAAGTTAATCAACTTCAGCAATTAGTGTTTACCGAATATGCAGACCAAGTCTGCAGCTTCCTCAGCCGTTTGACTGCAACGGAAGAATATCAAAATCAACAAACTCGCATCTGTCTGGCCAATCGTGTGATCGATGTCTTTTCCTCAATGAGCCTAGATACAGAGATCAAAGGAAAAGCCGTAGACTTGATCTATCATGGATTAGCAAGTTGTGATGACCGCATCATCGACGCATTCAATCAAATTGAGTTAATGATCGAGGTTCACAACCTTGAGAAAGGCAACTTCACTGAAGAAGATTTAAGAGTCCTGGGCAAACGTTTCCTACTCCTTGAAATGGTCAATGAAAAGGCAAAAGAACATGTGCAAAGTTTGAGTTTCGTTGATGAAATTGAAGTCTACCTCGCTTTTCAAATCGCATTGGCAGACCGTTTCAATCTTCCTGTCAAAACAAGAAATATGATTTTCAGAGGGTGCGCAGAAATCACAGATGCTCAAATCGAACAAATTGGTGATCAAATCGAAGCCGAGTTTTCCGATGAGAAATTGGAAACATATTTATTGAGTTGGAGCCCATGGCAAAAATTTATAAGAGAATCAAAAATTCCAGCCTATGAAAGCTTGCCCTTTGATCCTGAATTGAAATTAGATGGAGAAGAGATCTGTCCTATTTCTCAAGACAAACCAGAGAATCCTGTTTTCTATCTCGGCCAGGTTTACGATTATGAAGGTTTCATTGAACATTACAAAACAAACGGGACAAATCCCATGAAACCAAGTGATAAAATCGAGATCAGCCTGTTAAAAAGATATGAAACCGAACAAAATAAGTAACTTGTTGTAAATAATAGCTTTGGGTCATAATAGACGCGTAATGAAATGCAAACGCTGGTTATTCGTACTCTTTTTACTTCCCACCTTTCTCTTCGGCTCCATCGACTATACGGTCTCGTTCCGGGGAGTTCAGGATGATACCCTCTTACAATCGTTAAAAGAGGCATCCAACCTCGTCGTTTTAAAAAGCTATCCCCCAAAAACACTGTCTGCCTTAAAACAACGTGCCGAGTCCGATATAGCAAATATCGTTGGAGTCCTCCACAAGTACGCGCTTTATAACGCCAAAGTCACGTTCAAACTGGATAATGAGACAACACCGGTCCATGTAAATTTTTTGATAGAAAAAGGGCCCGTCTACCCCTTAAATGCCATTGAGATCACCCCCTTTGAATTCAGCCTGCCGATGAAGGCGCTCGGCATTCAAGCGGGCGCTGCCGCAACTCCGAAAAAAATCGCTGATGCAGAGGAAACCTTGATCGAATGGATGAACGATCAAGGATATCCATTCGCACATCTGATCGACAAAGAAGTGATCGCGGACCAGGCGACAAAATCGATCAATGTCCGCTTTTTACTCGAACCTGGCCCACAATCAACTTTCGGGCCGACAACGATCGATGGCAACTGCAGAGTATTGGAAAGCTATATTTGGGATAAGATCGAGTGGCAGGAAGGGGAAATTTTCGACCCAAAAAAAATTACCTGCACCATCAATAAAATTAACGCGAGCGGACTTTTCTCCCTGGTCCAGATCACTTACCCCGATGAACCGACAGAATCTGGCGCGCTACCGATCCATATTGAGCTGGATGAAGCCAAACACCGCTCGATCGCCCTCGGTTTGAGCTACTCTACTCAAAGGGGCCCCGGTTTTACTGTCGAATGGGAAAACCGCAATGTAAAAGGGGTGGGCAACCGCCTCTTTTTCGATGCGAATGTGCTTCAACTCATGCAAAGGGCAACCTTAGAATACGTCATTCCTGAGTTCCGCTCAGAAAACCAGGACCTGATCTGGACTCTGGAAGCCGAGCATGACGACACGGAAGGATTTGATGAAACATGGGTAAGCGCTTCCGGGCGAATTGAGAGAAAGCTTAACCGGTTCGTCAATTACTCGTACGGCCTCCAGTATAAACATCTCGTTGTGACAAACGCCGATACGAACGGCACTTATGGACTTTTGAAAGCCCCCCTCCACTGGCGCTGGAGCAGTGCCAACGACTGTTTAGATCCGACAAACGGGATTACTCTCTATAGCAAGCTCATCCCCACGTTGAGGGTATCGAGCGATCCTTTTTTCTATACAATTGGCAACTTCTCGCTTTCAGCATACCATCCCTTCAACAACAGATTCGTTCTTGCCGCGCGGGCGCAATTCGGAACAGTGTTCGGGACCAATCGCGATGAGATCCCAGCGTCAGAACGGCTGTACGCAGGATCAGAGACGACTTTAAGGGGATATAAATACTGGACGGTCAGCCCGCTGGATGCCAATAATGACCCCATTGGAGGACGCTCGCTGATGGTATACTCCCTTGAAGGAAGATGGAGGGTGAGTGAAAATTGGGGAGCAGTTTTATTTTACGATATGGGAAATGTGTTCAAAGACCCCCTTCCCAGATTTGATGAGAAAATGTTACAATCCGTGGGTGTGGGAGCGAGATATTTTACTCCAGTGGGACCGATCCGAATGGATATTGCGTTCCCTTTGAATCCCCGAAAGGGAATCGATAATAGTTTTCAATTTTATTTCAGCATAGGTCAAGCCTTTTAAATGATGAAGTGGATCAAACGGACCATATTTGTTCTATTTGCCGGATTCCTAATACTGGGTGCATTTCTACAGCTTCACAGCATCCGCGAACGAGCAAAAAATTGGCTGACGGAAAAAATCGAATCGAGCACAGGCTATTCTGTTCAGATCGATGGAATTCACCTTTTCCCCTCGTTCCAACTAACGGCTCGAAATGTGATGATCAAAGAGGGCGATACCGAGCTTTTCACATTGGACCATGTGCATTTAGGGATCTATCCATTTGACCTGCTTCTAGGAAAGCTCCATTTCAGTACGCTGCACATCGAAGGGGTAAACCTCAATAATATTCCCAAAGAGGTTTCGAAAGGAGAAAGTCCAGGCCGGACCTCGGGACAAATTGCCATTGATGAATTGATTGTTGAAAAGGTCAATTGGTCGATTGAAGGAGTAGAACCTCCACAATACCCTATCAACCTGAAAGGGAACCTCATCGTTGATCTCGAACACGAACACGTCTATTCAAATTTCAAAGTTTCCCTCCCCAAATCGCCTGAGGAATGGATAGCGGGGGATTTTAATTTTGAGGACAACAACGGCTCACTCGTGCTGCAGAAAGAAAAGACAGCAAAAGCTTCTCTGGAATTCTCTTTGGAAGACAATGGAAGCATTGTTGTTCCACGACTCTTTGCAAGGTGGGAGGCGGTTTCTGTCGACGGAAGATTTGTGTTCACAAATGACGGAGAGATTAAAGATTCGGTCTTTTTCATCGTCGTTGACGACCTGTCACAGTCCACTCCCGTTTCAGGAACCCTTTTTGGTGAAGCGGTAGTGTCCGGCAACATCGAAAAGCCTGGAATCGAACTGTACTTGATCAGCGATCGATTGTCCGGTTACGGTCAGGCTGTTGAGAACTTCAAATTACGGCTCTCGACTGTGGAAAAAGGATTGTTTGCGTTAAATTTTCTAAAAAATGAACAGGACTATACATTCACAAGCGCCTTGACATGGGACCAGGAAACCCCTTGGTTCCCTACTCAACTGGATTTACGGGTCCCTCTGGAACAAATCGCTCAGCTGGCGAACTGGGATGTTGCGGAGATTGATGGACAACTCCTGATCAATGCCCGCTACAAAAATCAGTCCGTGTCATTTCGCGCGGAGTTATTGGACGGTCTGATCGAAAGCTTCAATACAGGAAGCCGCTTCACTGACATCCAGGCGGTGATCGATGGAGACATGAGCTCTTTACAGCTCAAAAACTTGACAGCCAGGGATACGGACAACGGGATCTATCAGGGAAGCGGTCAAATGGAGCTTGATCCTGAAAACGATTTCCCTTTCTCATTTTCATTCAAACTAAATCGGGCACGTCCGCTTCAATCCGATATTTTCAAGTCCACGACATCCGGTGAACTCTCTTTTAGCGGAACGCTTTCCAAGGCATCTTTGGAAGGCGACTTAAGGGGTTATTCTCCGCTTGTGCGGATACCGGAAAAAATGCCGGAAAGCATTGGTGCGGTCGATGTGACCTATATCAATCAGCCAGAAGGTGAAACGCCGCCCACACAGCCCGAACGCTTTCACTTTGATTGGCCGGTTGAACTTGACATTGACTACACAATCGTTGATGGGCTGACGATCAGAGGAGGCGGACTCACTTCGACCTGGTCCGGCAAAGTGAATATTGGCGGATCTTTGGACAAACCCCGAACTAAAGGGGAAATCAAACTGGACAAGGGCAGGTATCTGCTTCGAGGGAAAACGTTTGAATTTGTCCGAGGGGCGATCACCTTCAGCGGCGATCCTGAAAAAAACACTAACCTCTATTTGTCAGCAGAAATGGACCTGACCGATTTAACGATCCAGGTTGTTTTGAACGGACCGATCCTCAATCCTTCGATCACCCTCACCTCTAACCCGCCTATGTCGCAAAGGGCCATCCTCTCATGGCTTTTGTTTGGAAAAGGGATATCGGAGATCAACCCAATGGAAGAGACTCAGCTCAGCCGATCGCTCCGCTCCCTGCTTGATAAGGTCGATGACAAGCCGGACGTTCTGACAAGGGTTGGCGATGTTCTAGGACTCGATCAGGTGGAAATCGGCGCTTCGCCAACAGGACGAGTAGGAGACCTTACAGTGAAGGTGGGGAAATATGTCGCGGAAGACACCTACATCACCATTTCACGCAACATCAGCCGCGGTAAAGACACGGACAAGGATACCAGCTGTTTCGGCATAGAGACGAAGCTGGGACGTCATTTCCGAGTCCGTGCCGAGGGAGATACAGAGACCAACGGCCGCCTGAACCTTCTCTGGAAAAACGACTACTAACGCGAAGGCTTGAACTTCACTAAGTGGAAATTTTCACCACGAAGATCGCGGAGAACACAGAGTTAAAAGAAAGATCTAATTCAATGACATTGGGTAGTTTCAAACAAACATTGGAATGATCGATTCAACATCAACGATAAATATCTTTCCTATGTCCTACTTCGACAATCAACACCAATAAAATATCATCTTTGATTGTGTACACATATCTATGAACCTATCTGAAAAAAAAGTTTTACTTAGACGTCAATCCAAAGAAGATCGCTTAACCACGAATTGATTTCTTTTAAAACCATTTCCGATTGAACTTTCCCTAGTCTTTTGACTAGTCGATTTTTGCTAATAGATCTAACCTGTTCGCAAACTGCAAAGCTAGACATAGAAACCCCACCTTGTGGCGGATCGATTCGAATATGTGAGGGAATTTTTTTATCTTTACTTGTGATTGGAACAACTATGATGAGACCAGAAGGCCCTTTATTCATAAGGTTGTTAGATACAACAAGAGCAGGCCTAACCTTTTTGCCTATCTCGTTTCCTTTGACAGGATCGGGATCGAAAAGCCAAATTTCACCTTGTAAAGGACTATTCTTCTTCAAAGCCATCGGCTATAGTTCCTTCCAATTCTTCACGTTCTTTTAACTCTTCTTCCCATGCGGACTTATCGGACTTTAGGGATTGATAAGCCTCATTCATAAGTCGCATTCTTTCATTTCTTCTATAGGTTTCCAAGGCATGCTCGATGACTTCAACCTTTGAATAGCCTGTTAGCGAAACCATCTCTTTAATGATCGAATCGCTACGACTAGAAATTCTTGCTGTTTGTGCCATTTTAACACCTCTTTTGTTACTTTTAAGTATACATTATTGTATACGTTTTTGTCAATATGACGCTTTCGAGGTGATTGATCACCTATTGTTTTATCATCCAACCTATCCTGCCGCTTGCGATTCTGTGTATCCTGTTAATGGATTATACCGGAATGAAGCCCCTCTTTTCGCGAATTAAATCAACAAAAATAAAATAAAAATTTCACATCTTAATAAATATAATTAAGAATTATTGATTTTTAAGATATTGTTAAGATATAAATGATGATTAATAATATAACATTAGGAGTTATAAATGTCTGCAAGTACTCATAATTATGCTCACGATCATTCATATTTAGGAGGTCCCTGGAGCCTCAATTACGCACCCATCAGCTCGATGTACCAGGATGGAGTCAAAGGTGCAGGAAATGCATACTCCGTAAGAGAAGCTGACACGTCAAAACTGACAGATCCCAGCAGTACCGCTACAGATTTCCCCCCTACAAACAAGGGTAACGGTAACAGCATGGTCTGCCTTGAAAACGCCCTTCTCCAGGCATTCGGCCAGAGCCATCTTGGAGGCGCTGCCCGTGAGCAGAAGCTTGCGGAACTGCGCGAGCAGGTCATCGAGTTTAAAGGAAAACTTCTCCGCGCAGGCGATCACCCAAATTCACCCATTGTCGTTGACACCGACGTCTGTGAAACCAACAGGTTTTATAAATTCCTCGTCTCATGGGAAATGAAAGTCAGGCGGCCTGACGGTGGAGAGGTCTCGATTACTAAAAAGCAGTGGGTCACCACCGCTGTCCTTCAGCCAAATGAGTTTAACGACACCCAGCGGATCCTGTTCGCCCAACACAGAGCGTTGCTCGCCGTCAAGTGCCAGATCTTTTTACTCAAGCATGCATTCAATAAAAACCCAAATGTCGTTTACCCAATCCAAAATCAACATGAACGGATCCTCCGATGTATTGATGACGTCAGAAAAACATACATTGTCGGAATTCAGGGACACCGAGAAGGACGTCTAAGATTTTCGACAGACATCTGTAATGTCGAATGCAAACATGATCCTGACACGGGTTACCTATTCGAAAACACAATCAGCACAACACAACCAGCAAGCTCGCTATGCGTTTCACTAAGAAATGCTTCAGGTAAAAAAGTAACGGTCTTTATCGATCAGGCTTTCACCGGACGCCGGCTAAAAGAAGACGGCTCGGGATATGATAAATTACGCTACCACCCCGATCTATCTGCCCGTGACGTTATCCCCCTTTGCATTAAACGGCAAATCGATGCGCACGGAATGCTGGTTCGTGGAAACCAGGACTTGACCGACCACCTCAAGGCTCTGCGAGCAACGCCTGATGAATTAAGAGCAGAACAACCATTTGAAGGACGCAATGCGCGCGGAATGACCTTCAGGCAAGTATCTGCTGAACGCTACGCCGCCAGATCTGTCGGCTGCGAGGCTGCCAAAACCCGAGCCGACCGTTCGAAAAAAGAATTGGAACAGACCATTGCTAACATCTTTAAACAACGGGCAGGTTCTTTGAAAACCTCTTTTAAGACTTCCTTTGGCATGAAGTTTAAAAAAGATGACTGCGTGCAATCGATGGTGACCAAGATGAGCGGACAAACGCTTACCACGAATCAGCGTGAGCAGCTCACCGGGGCTCTGAATGCATTTCAGAATGCCGTGGCGCATCTGAAGAGGGAAGAGCTATGCTGCTATATCCTGGGCTCTAATGGCGGTATCTATGTGTCAGAACCAAGAGATCGTGATTATGCGAAATATGATGGATTGATCGCGCAGGCGCAAACGATTTAATCGGGAAAGAGTTCTTCTTTTACTGCGATAAAACGCTCGTTAAGTAAAAAGGTCTGCACGTATGGCCAAGCCTCCGCATACCTCTTTTGCTTGACGAGCTCCACAACTTCTTTCCCCTTGAAAACAGGAAACGACCGAAATGAAAAGCTTGATACGCAATCTTCGATCAATTCTTTGAGGCGGGTCTCATACCACTCTGCATGGATCGGTGTTAAGGAACTTTGATTGGCATTGTCCACAATCTTATCTGGAAGCCTTCCCCGCATCGCCTCCCTTAAAATCACTTGTGTTTTTCCTTTTGCAATGACGCTTTCGACTGGAAGGGCAAGGCAATACTGAAAAAGACGCGTATCTAAAAAGGGAGCGCGCACCTGCACCCCTTGCGCCATTGAAGCAGCTTCAACGATAGAAGAGATGCGTTGAAGCGGCCCGCACACCATCGTGTAGTATTTCGCCTGAAAGAAAAGGTCCCTATCGCCTAACGCTTCACGATCACCTGTCCAAAAAGGGGAACAAATGTCTGCAAGGTCATCCCTGACAAGCAAGGGCGAGTGCGGATGATTAAAATCCTCTGGACTTAGGAGCGACTGGAGAGAGTATTTCGTCATTTTAGGGAGCCGCTTATCAGCAGTCAGAGACTTCCACTGATCGGGATCTTTCAACGCTGCCTTTGCCGACATCAATTCTCTTACCTGATCAAAAGCATGGTAGCAGATCCCTTCCACTCCCCTGCCAAGAAGCATCTGTGAGCCAAGTCCTTCCATCGTCAGGCGAATATCATTTTGCGTCAGGCTCCGGTAAAGCAGCCAGCGTTCAACGGAAATACTGTCCAAGGATTCAAAAGCATAAATAAGGTCCTGAATATCTTTTGCATAGTCCTCTGGATGAGCCTTAAACTCCTTCTGTCTGCCTTTTAATGACTTTGCCAGTTCTTCTCCCAAGGCTAGCTCTTTAGAGTTCCCGTCTGGAAGGGAAATGAGGGAAACGGCTTTGGTATCAGGCGTCATTCTTTCAAAGGGATCTTGTGCCAGGGTTTGAATCTCTTCCCAAATCGCGGAAGAAGTCAAGCCCCCGCTTAAACAAAACCCCATTGGAATGTCTGCCCGCAGCCGCAGACGACAAGCTTGAGAAAATTCATCATTGAAAGCGTTCGTTCTTTCCTGAATGTCCGATGGGACCGACGGCAGCCCCTTTAAGGGATCCCACCATCTTTCAATGTCTATATTTCCATCGACAGCACAGACCTTCACCAGATGGCCCGGCAGCACTTTTTTCACCCCCTTCCAAGGAGTAAGCTGAGTCGCATGAAAAACTGATGGATAGTGGAATGCAGTCGAAACACTTGCGGCATCAAGATCCAACTCAATCGATTCAAATCCCAAAAACCCTTTGATCTCAGAGCTGTAGGCGACTTGCTTATCATCTTGAAAATAATAGAGCGGCTTAAATCCAAAAGGGTCTCTCGATAAAGTGAGAGCCCTCTCTTCAGAGTCCCAGATCGCCATGGCCCATACACCGTTAAACTGACGAAAGCAGTCATTCCCCCATGCTACAAAAGAGGCTAAAGCGACTTCGGTATCAGATTCCGAGCGGAACCGATATCCTGAAGCCTTCAGCTCTTTCCGCAATTCGAGAAAATTGTAGAGTTCCCCGTCAAACGAGATCCAGTACCTCTCAGCCATATCGGATATCGGCTGGTTAGCTGCATCAGAAATATCGAGGACAGCCATTCGGTTATGCGCCATCCCAATCTCCCTATCAAGATGAATTCCTTTCTTATTCGGTCCGCGATGAAACAGGAGCTTTTGCGCCCGCACCAAATCTTCGCGGTCAGCAAACGTGCCGTCTAATTTGACTGTTCCCGCAATTCCACCCATGATAACCGCAGATTACCTGTTTTCTAACATTTTTTGATATAGTAGCTTAAATGGGTCTTCGATTTCTGCAGCGACCCGCTCTTCCAGTTCGGGATCAACTGCCGCATAATGAGGAAGGACGCAATATCCTTTATG
Organism: uncultured bacterium; assembly: GCA_964635295.1. GTDB lineage: Bacteria > Chlamydiota > Chlamydiia > Chlamydiales > Waddliaceae > Waddlia. The sequence continues at coordinate 17,967 of CAZWOB010000003.1, read as the reverse complement.
CTTGTCATTCAAACTCCCCACATCTTCGATCGAGACTTTGGGCAGAAGCCAATAGGCTCCGAGAAAATGGACTGCAATCTCTTGTTCACTATAAGCGAACAGGAAAGAAACGCGCATCGTCGGCTGAAACAGTTTGTTCTCTAAATGAGGGACTCGAACTAGATCGGAAGAAAAGAACTGTTCGACGATGAATTCTGAATCTTTCGTGTGATACCAGTAGTTGTAGGAATTATCGGGGTCCTTTTTCAGCTCTTTTGTCTTATTTAATATGTACTTAAGAACACTGTCGAGCTCATCAGCCGAAACGATAATGACCCCCCTGCCTAAAAAGGCTCCCTTAGGTTTGATCACAAATTTTTCGGTTTGCAGCTCGTCCTTAATTTTCTTGGCCAAAGAGGACGTGTAATGAGTGGGATAGGTGCTCCATCTCGGCTTTATTTCCTGTAAAACCGGGTCCATTTCAAACAAAGCGGAAACTTTCGCCTTATCGATCCAATAGGGAATTACCGCGCGGTCGACAAACACGATCCCCGGGTAGTCCTCATGGAGTTTGTCACCCTTAGCCTTAGATATGCACTTTTCATAGACAAATCCATGGTAATCGTGAATGTTTTCCGGGTCGGCAGGCATGAGCTCGGCAACTGATAAAAAATCGGGATCGTTATAAATATCCTGCCTTTTTTTGAACGCATGCCAGTTTTCCTGATCGGCGAATAGCTTTTTGAGTGTGGAATCGCAATGGCAGCGTGAAACCGTCCATCCTTCTGTGACATAAAGAGCAAACGTATTGATCAAATTGTTGGCAATCACCGGGACGCCATTGTGGGCAAAGACATCTCCCTTGAAAGAAGAAACGACCCCTTGCTGGACCTCGCAAACTTTAATGCCATGCTCTTCGCTGTATTTAATGTCTGCGACCAAAAAGCTTAAATCGACAGGATAAGCGGATTCCGAATGCAGTGCACCCGCCAAAAGAAGGAAAAAGATAGCTATTTTGTTCATGAAACAACTCTTTAACTGATTGACCAAATGTAAAAGGTTATTTACAATGCACCATTTAGGCAAAAAAAGACTACGGATTTCGTTTGAACACTCTGATAAACATCTTATCGGCTCTAGGCGACTACTTTCGCATGATCGCTCTTGTGATCTGGGAAGCGTTCAAAAACCCTCCCCACTTTAAGCTGATCCGCAATCAGATGTATGAAATCGGGGTATTGTCCCTGCCTGTCGTTGCCGTTACAGGATTTTCAACCGGAATGGTATTAGCTGCCCAATCGTTTTTCCAGCTTGCGGACAAAGGGCTGGCAAGCGCGACAGGACTCATGGTCACCAAAGCGATGATGGTCGAGCTTGGTCCCGTTTTAACAGCCTTCATGGTGACTGGACGTGTCGGGGCCGCGATGTGCGCGGAACTAGGGACAATGAAGGTCACTGAACAGATTGACGCCCTTAAATCAATGACCGTCAACCCCTTAGGCTATCTGATTGCCCCACGTTTCATTGCGGGCACGCTCATGCTTCCCTTGCTGACCGTTTTCAGTACGGTGATGGGGATCGCCGGCGGTTATATGATCGCCGTCTGGTTTTACAAGATGCCCTCCAATAGCTTTATTGATCCATTGCCGGTCAATATCACGAATTTCGACTTTTTCAGCGGTTTGGTCAAGGCGATCTCTTTCGGTATCGTGATCGTCACGATCTCCTGCTATCGCGGGATGACCACCAAAGGTGGTGCTGCCGGAGTAGGCCGCGCGACCACAAACAGTGTTGTTGTCTGCTATTCCGTCATCCTCATCGGCAATTTCCTTCTCACTCTTGCCCTGAACGAGTCCAACCAATTCCTGACCAATTTTTTCGAGGAGCTCTTTTAAGCCATGATCGACGTCAAAAACGTATATAAGGCTTACGGCAGCCTCAAGGTCTTGAAAGGGCTCAGCCTCTTTGTCAACGAAGGGGAAACGGTTGTCATCCTCGGACGGTCGGGCGTTGGAAAAAGCGTTCTGCTCAGACAGATCATCGGGATCGAGAAGCCCGATAAAGGGATTGTCGAAGTTCATGGAATGAACATCTGGGACCTTCCCCGCAAGGAGCGTGAAAAAGAAACGCGCCACATGGGCATGCTCTTTCAAAGCGGCGCGATGTTCGATTCGATGAACGTCGAAGAAAATACCGCTTTTTACCTCAGCCAGCACTATCCGGAAATGTCAAAGAGCGAGGTCGCCGACAGAGTTGCCGAGTCGCTTGCGATGGTCGACTTAAAAGACACGCAAAAGAAAATGCCTTCCGATTTATCCGGAGGGATGCGGAAACGGGCCGCGCTTGCCCGCGTGATTGCCTACCGCCCTCGCATCATCTTATATGATGAACCGACCACAGGTCTTGATCCGATCACCTGCATGCAGATCAATGAGTTGATCAATAAGACACGTGAGGAGCTGCAAACGACGAGTATTGTTGTCACTCACGACATCCGTTCGGCGATGGAGGTAGGTGACCGTCTGGCATTTCACGACAATGGAAAAATCGCGCATATCGCCCCAAAACACGAATTTACACAAATTGATGATCCTATGCTCCAGCAGTTCTTTTCCAATGCTGCTGTGACTGAAGAGATATTGAACGGGTCTGGTCAAAGGAGAAAATAAGTCCCATGCAAGATCAAATGAAAAACATGCTTATCGGGGTATTTATTATCACCGCGCTGGCAATCATCGTATTTATGGTGATCTTCCTGCACCCCTATACCGGAGATGAAGGGCAGATCCTGCGCGTGAGATTTACCGACATCGACAAAGTCAGCGTAGGGACGCGTGTAACCTTTGCGGGAAAACCTGTGGGTGAAGTGACAAAGATCAGTGTCCTGCCAGAGGTTCGTTTAGGCCGGACTGAGAAGAAGGGCGACGTCTACGTCTATGAGCTGACCCTTGCCGTCGACAGCAACCTGAAAGTGTACAATTCAGATAGGGTTTCTCTTCGCACTTCCGGTCTTTTAGGGGAAAAATCGATCTCCATCGATCCGGAACCGATCAAGCCGGGGCATAAATTGCGATTGGTCAATGACGAGATCATCTACGCTGAAGGAACTGGTTCCGTCGAGGACACATTCAATGAGTTTAAAGAGGTTGCGGATAAGTTCGATAAGGTATTGGACCTTATTACCGATGCCTTGCAAGAGTTGAAAGACCGTGGAATGTGGGAAAATGTGGCAAGTACAGCAGACAATCTCAGCGAGATCACCTCCCGTCTCGCTGATCGATGGAACGATGTGGACGACACAATCGCTAACCTTTCCGAAACGACTTCGAATACCCGTACGATCACAGACAAGATCAATACCGGTGAAGGAACACTTGGCAAGCTGGTCGCCAATGAAGACCTCTACTTGCGCACGAACTCCATCTTGAGCAAGGGAGAGACGATCATGGACGACATCAACCACTATGGAATCCTCTTTCATTTAGACAAAGGTTGGCAGCGCCTAAGGGCCAGACGCTTGAACCTCATGCAAAAGTTGCGCACCCCTCAGGAGTTCCGCAACTTTTTCAACGACGAGATCAATCAGATCTCCACTTCTATCTCTCGGGTATCCATGGTATTGGACAAATCTGAGTGTTATCCCTGCCTGATGGATGACTGCGAATACCAAAAAGTCTTTGCCGAATTGATGCGTCGAGTAGAAAGCCTTGAGGAAAACGTTAAAATGTTTAATATTCAGGCTGTTGATTGCGAAGTAAAGAAAACCGAGCTTTCGGAGTGTTGTTACTAGATGGAAAACATCCCTTACTCACAGATTGAAAAAGGCACCTTTATGATTGCCACGCCCGACATTGAGGCGGGGATATTTTTCCGCAGCGTCGTCCTGGTCTGTGAGCATAACCCCAATGGATCGTTCGGCCTGGTGATCAACAAGAGCCTTGACCTTGAGCTGCCTGACGAAATTATCAAGGCAGACGAGCTTGCGAATCCAAGCGTCGGCGTTCGGGCAGGCGGCCCTGTCCAGACAAATCAAATGATGCTTTTGCACACCTCCCCTGCGATTCCCCAGCAAACCTTGCAGGTGTGTGACGGTGTCTATCTCGGTGGCGATCTTCAGTTTCTTCAGGGAACGATCACAGATCCTGAGGGCCCCTCAGTACTTCTCTGTTTTGGTTATGCCGGCTGGGGCGCCGGTCAATTGGAGAGGGAGTTCCTCGACGGAGGCTGGTTCCTCTATCCGGCAGAACAGGACCTCATTTTCACGGTCCCTCCTGAAAAATTGTGGCAGACGATCTTACGGGAGATGGGCGGCAAGTACGCCACCCTTTCGATGATCCCGGAAGATTTAACGTGGAACTAAGACGCTCTTGGCAGCCTGTTCAAGGCATCAACCGATTGCTTAAATCCAGCCAACATATTGTTAAATCCCTGAATGTGCGCTTGTTGAACTTGTGTTTGGTCTGTTGGCCTAAATTTCACGGCATCGATCTGCCCTGTTAACCACGGATGTATTTGATTCGCCATCCAATCAACAAAACTTGCCTGTGTAGGAGTTAAAGAGACATCTTGCCTAAGGGCCCCATGCTCATCATAGAGGCCTTCGTACATCGTTCCCACTTCCTTGTATACCTTGGCAAATTCATTGACAGCGTTCAACATCACTCCCCATTGTTCCTTATTAGCTGGATCTGCATCTGATCGTCTACTTATCTCATCTCTCAAAGCTTTAACCATATTGGGATAAGGACTGCCAACAATTTGCCTGACGTTGAATGCTTGTTGGTACAAACGTGCCGTTTGCTGTGAAACCGGCACTGTAGCCGGGGTCGGGGCCGTTGTTCTTGTTATTGGCGGCGGCAATCCTGTGCGAGGGGTTGGTGTTGCAACAGTGGGGGAAGCGACTGGCGTTTGCGCAGGTTCAGTGACAGTCCCCCGCTCTCCAGCAAGCGCCTCAAGTGCTGCAAGCGCTCTTCCTCTTTGACGGATAGCATTCTCCAGTTGTGCGGGGTAAGCAATATGCAATTGTGAGAATTCAGAGTCTGTGAATTGAATACCATTGACAGCACTTAAAAAAGCTTCATGTTTTTGTTTCAATTCAGCAAGAAGCTGGACTTGTCGTGGCGTTAGCTGAGCTTTTGGGTTCACTTCGTGCTCCCCTGCGATTGGTGAATGATAGAGGTCTTTAAAAGCTTCTCCTACATTCTGTTGATAGAATTGATTCAAATTTCTAACCTGCCTGACCATTTCCTGCCACTGCCCCATATTTGCAACATCCCTATTTTGCAAACGAGTTAACTCTTTCAACAAATTATTGACGGCAGTTTCTGGAGGGGGTTTTCGAAGGATGTCTGAGTTAAGGGATTGTACCGTGACAGCTTCAGCTGTTCCAATATCATCCAGAATGGTTCTAAACTGGACAGCATATTCCTCAGCCTCTTCAATTGGCCGCGTTCCTTCAAGGAATTTGTTGATCTCTGCTGCCATCTTCTTAAGCTGGACAAGCCTTTCAGATTGCTCTCCAGATCCTTTCTCCATCTTCTCAATCAATTGATTCACTTCTTGCAAAGCGCTTCTTAATAATGGTTCGTTTTGTTGAACTACTTTATCAATTCCTTCTTGCACTTTTGGTGTTACCGTAAGCTGTCCATTTTGAATTTGCTTCTGTTGTCGTTTATATTTAGACCATTGAACAAAAATGCTTTTAAGCTGAGTCAACTGGCCCTCAGCCGAACGGACGCGGTACATTTGATATATTTTGACAAATTCAGGGTCTTTCATCACTTCAGATTTTAAACCTGGATTGTTTTCCAATTTGTCTAAGAGATCTTCTATTGAAGAAGTTGCCATCTTGCCCTTTTTATTACCCAACTGTTCTTGCATCTCTTGTGCTAATTCTTTGCTGACAACGGATTCATGGCCAATGATGACGCGCAGCATCTCATTTGCCAAAACCTGGCGAACTCTTACTACTGTGGCCAGTTCTCTTTTAGAAGGTTGAACGCGTTGAAATCCTTTAACTTTTCCTTCCAACAATCTTGTTCTTACTCCCTTCTTATGACTGGATAAGACTAACGACTTACCGCTACTTTCCTTTATTTGGGATTCCAGTCCGCTAATAAAAGCTAGAATTGTGTGTTTTTCTATGTGGGATTGAGTTTGCAGTTCCTCAATCTTTGCGAGTTGTTCAAGGGCTGCATTCACATGATAAGGCGCTCTTTTGGGTTCTGCCTTTGCTTCCGCTAAAGCTTGAAGAGCCTCATGGTGATAATTTGCAGCCTGTTTGAATAGATGGTCCTTATCATTCATAGAAAACAGAGAACTTAGTTCTGGATTTGTTCTTAACTTTCCTAACAATTCAGGGTTTTCTGCTGAAAGATATTTCAAGATAATTGCTATCTCACGCTGTGCTTCAACTTGTTCATCCGTCTTTCCATGCTTGGCAAGCGTAAATTTTTTCGACAAAATCGAGACTAGCCGTTCATAATTCTTGTCGGTATTTTTCACCTCCAAACCAGTTTCTGCTCCGTTTAGGAGATCAATGAGAAAATTATGCTCCGTTTTAGTCAACGAAAGGACACCTTCACTTTTTGCTGATGCAATGAGGGCTTGTGCCACTTGTTGCATGTCGGCAATCTCCTGATCGACACGACTCACACCATCTGGACCGGGACTAGGTATGGAAAGAGCTTCGAAAACGCCTAAGGCTTCATAGGCTTTGAACATGGCCGGTCCTGCTTCTTTTGGATTCTCGATCGCATGAGAAACTTGATCCCTCACTACCTGCAGTTGTTTTGAAGCTTCAGCATAATTATCATTTGTAATCGTTTGCAGGTCAGCTTCTTTAGCTCTTAACGAAGCTAATATCGAGCGATTGGCAACGATCGCCTTCTCCACTTTTTTGGAAAGTTTGCTCGATCCTTTAGCAGCAGCTTCTGCCTGTAGTCCCGCAAGTTGGGCTTCGGTGTCCGCGATCATCGATTTTACTTCAGCTAGATCGTCCCTAAGCTGAATGCTTGAATATTCCCCGGATTGATATTTAGATTGCGCCTGCGAGAGCACTGCCAATGTGCGCATCTGTTGTTTGCCGATTTCATGGACCGACCTGGCAATCGTCACAAGTTCTCCGTGACGTATCTTTTGCCAGGGAGTAACGCTGACTTTGGTGCGAAGTTTTTCCCTTTTTGACAAGCGATGGCTGGAAAGTCTGGATTCAACTGTCTCCCCATCCTTTCTTCTTGAAACAGGACTGCTTGTCAAAGAAAAATCATCATCACCCCATGAACTTACTCCTTTAGGTTGTTCTCTAAGGGTTGAAGAAGATTCACGAGAAAACCGAATGATAACATCGCTTCTCGCTTTCACAAGCCTCCATTTTTCATCTTTTTTTGTTGTTCGTTTCCCCGAATGATAAGTATCTAAGAACTTTTTCTCAGATTTAGAAAGCTTGGCCCTTTTGTCGACAATCACTGTCATTCTAACACGAATGGCACGCATATCCGCATTAATTTGGCGGTATTCGACTGAATTTGTAGCGAATTGATCTCTTTCTTTCTTCAAGTCTTCATACTTACTAATGGCTTTCTCAAGTATTTCACCAGACTGCTTTCTATTCGTCTTTTTACTCGCTTCATCCAGAATGCTGTTGATCTCCCTCCTAAGTTGTGCTGCTTTAGGAATTCCATTATCCTCTGCCTCTTTAATCAGTTGTATTTCACTTTCAACTTCCGATAGAGCAATACTGGATGCCAGTACCCGGTCAGCCAACTTTTGAGATTTTTTATACTTTGCCAACTTTGCCAATTGGACATTCAGCGTTGATAGATTCTTTTTAAGAGCAGCAATCTCCCCTTCTATCTCTTTCACTCGGCCACTATCAAGCCCGCCGTCGCCCATTTGCATTTTCATATAGCTTTGCTCAAGCTCGCTCTGCAAACTGACGATACGCTCCCCCACTGACTTCACTTGAGATTCGATCGAGTTCAGCGCTTTTGTCTTGTCGCTTTTGTTTTTCTTTGGATCGCGTAAATAACTGGCGATTCTTCCATCAATATCTACGCCGCCACGGCCTCTATCCACCTCGGTTCCCATGAATTCCTCCGACTACTTATAATCAAAAATTCAAGCTACCCTTGCTTAAACTCGAATCATGATCGAAAAGATAATGTTTATATATATTATTTACCCTCTAAAGAAATTATAATATTTTTAAGGTGAAAAGTAAATATTTTTTTTAATTTATGTTAAAAAAATATAAAAAAAACCAGCTATTGCTGGTTTTTTCACTTTTAAACTGTGAGGAAGATGAAAAGGAATTAACGTTTAGAGAATTGGAATCGCTTACGCGCGCCGGCACGACCGTATTTTTTACGCTCTTTCTTACGCGGATCTCTCGTTAAATAGCCTTTTTCTTTAAATTCGGGCTGCAGAGTCTCATTTTCACTAGATAATGCTCTGGAAATCCCAAGACGGATAGCTCCTACTTGACCTTCAATACCGCCGCCTTTGACGCGGATCACGAGATCATGCTTATCCGCACCGCCTAGTGACGCGAAAGGGGCTAAAATTGCCTCTTGCTGGACCTTAAGCGGGAGATATTCGGCCATCGGCCTGCCATTGATCGTAATATTTCCTTTTCCCTGTCGCACTCTGACTGAGGCAACAGCAGTTTTTCTTCTTCCTGTCGCTACTGATTCTTCCACTTATACCCCTTAAATATTTGCTGTTACTGGTTTTTGTGCGTGCAGTTGATGCTCAGCTCCGGCGAAAATACGCAGACGGCGTAACTGCTTGCGTCCAAGCACTGTTCTAGGCATCATCCCTTTAACGGCGTGCTCAATGATATATTCAGGCTTTCTGGCCTGCATCACGCGATAAGGAATCTCTCTTTGTCCACCCACATGACCTGTGTGATAAATATAGCTCTTTTGCGCTTCCTTAGACCCTGTAACAACGATCTTGTCGGCATTGATCACGATGACACCGTCTCCGCCATCTGTTGATGGAGTGAATGTCGGCTTGTGCTTACCTCTTAAGATCTTAGCTACTTCTGAAGCGAACCGGCCCAATGTTTTGCCTTCTGCGTCCAACACAATCCAATTGCGTTCGACCTCTTCTTTCTTCTGAAAGAAACTTTTTTGCTCAATTTTGCGTTTCTTCTGCGTCATTAATTAATTCCCAAGCGTAATCTGTTTAAAAATTAGATAGTAGCATCATACTAGGATAGCGTATTTTTGCCAAGACTTTATATCGAAGGCTTCAGAATGTAGATGCTGGTCAAGACCCCGATCAACAGCAGTCCGCATACACCATGGAGGACTTTATATTTCACCCCGCGGGAATGGTCAGTCTTATCCGTCAAAAGGGAGATAAAGTGCCCGCAGATGAATTCGCAAAGAATAAGTCCCGAAGCAAAGATTAATTTAAGGATAAACCACGAAAGCCCCTTCTCCTGGTCGATTTGCAAGATCAGTACGGAGCCAAAAAGAAAAGCCAGCGCCAGACAGGGCAGGCCGACAAAAAGATGCATTCTTCGATAGATTTTTCCCATCTGCAATTGAGCCGCATCGTCTAGTTTATTGTGGTAGCCAAGCAGACGGGTCAACGCAAGCAGGTTTCCAATCCAAATAAAAATAAATAATACGTGCAACAGCTTTACATAGGCCATCAAACAATTTCTCCTAGGCAAAAAGATATCACATTTTATAGAATAATACCCCTTAATACACAACAAGATTACGTACTTATGAAAGATCCAAAGAAATTTTTTGTCCGCACCTACGGCTGTCAGATGAACGAACTCGATACAGAGGTGATGGTCGGACTCCTGGAAAACCGAGGATTGGAGCGGACCGAAGAGGAAAACCTCGCAGACGTGCTGATCTACAACACCTGTTCGATCCGCGATCTTGCCGAAAGAAAGGTAATGGGGAAGCTCGGCAAACTCGGGCGGTCCCGCAAAAAAGATAAAATCATCGGCGTCACCGGCTGCATGGCCAACGCCAAAAAAGATACGCTGTTCCGCAAACTTCCGCATGTAGATTTTGTCCTTGGCACAAATAACATCCACGATCTCGACAGCGTTTTAGATGAAGTGATCGCAACCGGAACGCAAAGCGCGCGCACCGATGAAAAATTTTCTTTTGAACTTAACTATGTCGGCGCAAAACGGGATGACGACCTTAAAGCGTTTGTCTCGATCATCCGAGGATGCGATAAATTCTGCACCTACTGTGTCGTTCCCTACACGCGCGGGCCTGAAGTTTCCAGGCCGCCCGAACATATCGTCGATGAGATCAAACAGCTCGCCGACAAAGGGTATAAAGAGGTCACTCTTTTGGGGCAAAACGTCAACAGCTACGGCAAAGACCAGCCGGAATGGAACTGCCTGTTCCACGACCTGCTTGAACGGATCGACAAAGAGACCGGTATCGCGCGCGTCAGGTTTATGACTAGTCATCCGGTCGATATCACCCGGGACCTAATGGAAGCAATACGGGACTTTGACAGCCTCTGCGAATTTGTCCACTTTCCTATCCAGTCCGGCTCCAGCAGGATCCTGCGCAAAATGCACCGCATCTACACGCTTGAGCAATACATGGAAAAAGTGCAGATGCTCAAAGAGATCGTCCCCCATGTCTCGCTCGGTACCGACATCATCGTCGGATTCCCCACGGAAACAGAAGAAGAGTTCCAGATGACCTATGATGCGATGAAGGAAATCGAATACTCTGTTGCCTTTATCTTCGCCTACAGTCCCCGCAAAGGCACTCCAGCGATGCGGTGGAAAGACGACATTCCTGAAGAAGTAAAACAAGAACGCCTTCACCGTTTGATGGAGCTGCAGGACACGATTTATAAGAAACAGCAGCAAGAGATGATGGGCAAAGAAGTGGAAGTCTTAGTCGAGAGACGCAATACGAAAGATGATCGGTTTGTTAAAGGGCGTACAAGCTGCTGGAAGAAGGTCATTTTTCCGGGTACCGATGAGATGATCGGTACCCTTCAAAAAGTGGTCGTCGATGGTTACAGCCACCAAACGCTGATCGCTAAAGCTCCCCATTGACGATAAGGCCGCAACCGATCCTCGCACCGGAATTGCCGGAGGGGTCGGTTTTCAGGTCATCTTCACCTTCATGGATCACGACCGACTTGTCGATGATTGAATAGTCGCCATTGAGCTTCAATCCTTCGATCACGTTGTCATAATAGGCGAACCCATATTGGTCAGCTTCCAGATTACCCAAATCCCCTTCATGCCTTTCTGCCGTATCGGGCCCGCCATGCTTTTTATTGAAGGGATTGAAATGGCCTCCGGCCGAGCTGCCGTCATGCGCTGAGCAGTCTCCCTTCTCATGGATATGGAAACCGTGCTTTCCCGGAGCCAGTCCGCCAATATTGGCAACAACTCGCAGTCCATTTTCCACGACGATAAAATCCACAGCGCCGACAACTTCGCTGCCGCTCTTCGCTTGAACGACCGCGAATGCTTTTTTTACAGGTCCGTCATCATTTTTCACTTCTTTGGCTTGCTGATCGCCATTTGATTGGTTAAGGTCAGTTGCCGGTTTTTCGGTATTTTGGATCGAGACGTCATTTTCTTCATCTGATCCGCCGCAACTTGTAAGAATCGCACTCAAAGCTGCGATATAGGCGATTTTTTTCATTGATCCTCCTGGCTGTTGATCATGTTAACAAACTCGGGCTCGGTCAGAACCCGCACCCCTAAAGCTTCGGCCTTATCCAGTTTAGACCCCGGAGATTCCCCCGCCAATATAAAGTCGGTCTTCTTACTGACCGACCCCGTCACTTTACCTCCTCTCTCTTTGATCAAAGAGGCTGCATCGGTGCGAGTGAAACCATCCAGGGTTCCTGTTAAGACAAATGTTTTTTCATTAAAGGGATGCCCTATAAAGGTTTTTCTTTCAACCTTTTGGGGGCAAACCCCAAAGTTTTTCAGCCGTTCGATCTCATCAAGGTTATCCTGGTCAGCAAAATAATCAGTCACAGCATCTGCTACCTTATCGCCGATCCCATCAATGGAGATCAGCTGCTCATGAGAAAGGTTTTGCAATCCATCCATATCTCCTGCCCGGTTTGCCAGGAGCTCCGCCGTTCCAGCTCCCACATAGGGAATGCCAAGAGCCATGATGAACCGATGAAGCGGAATATTTTTGGAGTCCTTGATCCCTTTCATCAAACGTTTTGCCGCCTTCTCTTTGAATCCCTCAAGGTTTAGAAGTTGTTCCTCGCTCAATGCATAAATATCAGAGGGACGGCTGACATAACCGACGCGGATCAACTGTTCGACCACCTTTTCTCCCAGGTTGTCAATATCCATTGAACCTTTGCTGACGAAATAGGCAATGCGCCTGAGCTGCTGTTCCGGACATCCATCGCGATTGGGACACTTGACCGCAACCTCGCCATCAGTTCGTATCAGTTTCGTGCCGCAACTGGGGCATGTCTCAGGCATTTTCCAGGGAGTGCTTCCCTCTTTCCGCTTCGCAGGATCGACTGAGACTACTTTAGGGATTACGTCTCCCCCCTTCTCGATCGTTGCCAGATCACCGATTCGGATATCCTTTCTCTCCACCTCTTCTTCGTTATGCAGGGTCGCTCTGGAGATCGTACTGCCCGCTAACAAGACAGGCTCCAGTTCCGCTACAGGCGTCATGACGCCTGTCCGCCCAACCTGAACTTTAATTGCCCGTATCCTTGTTTGAGCCTGCTCGGCGGCAAACTTATAGGCAACAGCCCAGCGTGGATGTTTTCCAGTCGCCCCCAATCGTTTTTGTTGTTTCAACTCATCGAGTTTGATCACAATCCCATCGATCTGATAGGGAAGGTCAGCTCTTGCATTGCGCACTTCTTCGACAAATTTCCAGATTTGATTTCGATCTGAACAGAGTCGTTGATATTCAAGAGGAGGCAAGCCAAGATTTTTTAAGTAGTCATGCGTGCTGTACTGTGAACTTAACCCGATCGACTCCGGATCGGCAATACCATAAAAAACGACGGCGAGACTGCGTTCTGCGGTGATCCTGGGGTCGAGCAGTTTCAACGATCCGCCTGCGGCATTCCTTGGGTTAGCGAAGGGAGCCTCCCCCACTGCTTCACGCGATCGGTTCAACTCCTCGAATGCGTCGATCGGCATGAAGACCTCGCCTCTGACTTCGAGCTGGTCAGGGATATCATTGCCGACTAGCCGCAAAGGCAGCGAAGCGACGGTTTTCATGTTGGCCGATATATCATCTCCCTGCTTTCCATCCCCTCGGGTCACGGCCCTGACAAACCTCCCCTTTTCGTAGGTGACGGTTACAGCTATTCCGTCCATTTTTAGTTCACAAGAGTATGCGATTTCTCCATGACCGACTAATTTCTTCATCCGTTTGATAAAGTCGTCCACTTCCTCTTCGCTGTACGTATTTGCCAACGAGAGCATGGGGAAGCGGTGCTTAACGGTTGAAAACCCTTCGGTCAGCATTTCCCCCACTCGTCTTGTCGGCGAGTTTGGATCTGACCATTCAGGGTGCTCCTTTTCGATCTCTTCGAGTCTTTTAAGCAGCCTGTCAAATTCTTCATCGCTGATCACAGGCGCGTTGTCGACATAGTACCGTTTATTATGTTCCCAAGCCTCATCACAGAGGGCGATATACTCTTCTCTTTTCATTGTCCTAACAGCGTTTTGTTAATGAACGTTAAAATATACAAGAATGGCACGGAAAATGCACACAAATGATTTCAAGAAGGATAGCCTCCTTTTTTTGGTTGGGGCGGGATGAACATCGTGTTCATCCCGTTTTTTTATCATATTATTAAAATAATATTTATAAACTCTTAACAGTTAAGCTTTATAATAGTGCTTAATGGTAGATAGACTAAATACAAATGAAAAAGGACAGGTTCTTAGCGGTTCGCAAGAATTAATGGATCAAAGCGTTAATGCTCTTGGTCGAGTTTGGAACTGTATGAAAAACCTGGATAAAGTGCTAATCAAAACATCGGCAGTAGCACTTGGCATTCTATCGGGTATCACTTATGCAGCAGGAATTATCCTGTGTTTATCGATAGTAGGGGTTATTGCCGGTTTTCCATTGGCTTTCGGTGGAGCTGCAGGATTGAGGGGCAGTTTCATCCTCTATGCCAATGCCTCAAACTCTAATTCGTAATCTATTTTTCAAATCTGTCGAAATAATAAACGGAATCACTTGAAAATGAGAGAGATGAGCCAGAGGAGATAATCTTTCCCTTTTTTTCGTCAGCTTTGCGAAAGCGGAAATTTTTTACCTCTTTTTGAAAAACAAATGTCTGATCGCGGTCCGATGCGCTGTTAAATACCATCCGGCGGATCATTTTTTTGCTCCATTCGATATGAAGTGCCCCAATTTCCCCTAAGTCAATGAATATCAATCGCCCACAGTGGAATTGAGGAGGCAGGCAAGGAAGAATTTTGATCTGTTCACCTTCTTCAATAAACAAACTGCGTAGAAATTCCGCTCCCTGGGCAATGAGCGCCAATGGTGACGGACTTCCGGTCACAGAAGGAAGGAAGACCCCTAAATGATCCCGATCGTCCAGGCGGGGATGAAAAATGCCGTCAAACCCCAGATGATAGAGGTTAAGAATGTTTTCGTTCAACGTCGTCTTCTCCTTAGGGATCTGACGTAAATAATCAAGAACCCCTTGATCGTGACGTTCAACTGAAGGGAGCAACTGGGCAAGCCTCAGCCAATGAGGAACAATTTCTTTCAGATCCCCTCTCCGTTTGACCAAGCACCAATCTTGTTTTTTATGCGACCCTAGCGAGAGCCGCTCAAATGCGCTTGTCGAGAACTTGGGATGATCAACGGTTTCGCCTCCCCTGACTGCTGCTATTTTGAATGCGCCGGATTCGCTCCACAAACAGAAGCGTCTGTATCCTTCCTGATAAAATCCCCAAACCCACACACATCCTTTCTCGAGGTCGAGCTGGACAGTAAACTCCTTTACAGGTCCTGTAAGCTCCAAGGGGATCTTTTGATCACCCACGATAAAAAGCGTGGGATACAATTCGAGAACGATCTTGCTTCGCGGCAAAATCACTTTTGTGCCGGGATGGTGAGAGAATGGACGCAGTCGTTCGGCGATTCTAATATGCATCACACCACCTCTCCTACAAGCCCGGAAGCTGTATTTTCCACACACTTGACATCAACTAACTGGTTGGGAACAAGTCCATCCTTAGAAATCATTACAGGAAGAAAATTATCCGTGTGTCCGGTGATCATCTCCTTATGGTAATCATCATAGCTTTCCGTTAACACCGTCATCTGCCTTCCCACATAGTTTCGGCGCAGTTCGAAGGAGATCTCCTCGCTCAATCGGAGCACTTCCTGCTTTCGTCTTTGGATAATGTCAGATGGGACACGGTCCGGGTATTGGGCTGCTCGCGTTCGTGGCCGCGGGCTGTAAGGAAACATGTGCACCTTCGCGAACTGCACCTCTCTCAATACATCGAGCGTTTCCTGGTGGTCCCGTTCTGTCTCGCCGGGAAAGCCAACGATGACATCAGTGGTAAACGTGAAATCCGGGCAGGCATCGCGAAGCCTGACAACAGAGTCCATGAACATTTGCCGCGTGTATTTCCGGTTCATCCTTTTCAAGACGACGTTTGAGCCGGACTGCAAGACGATATGCATCGACTTGCACGTCTTCTTTCCATTGATGATCGTTTCCAGCATTTCATCATCCACTTCATCAGGATCGATGGAAGAGACGCGCAACCGCTCCAGTCCAGGCATGCGATCAACTTCTTTGATTAATTCTGCAAGCCTGCGCGGCTCCTCTTCGTTGCCATCAAAATCCCCAATATTGATTCCGGTCAGTACGATCTCCTTAAATCCGTTTGCAATCAGGTCACGGACCTCGTCCAATACATCATCCATCGTGCGCGACCTTGATCTTCCTCTAACGTAAGGGATGATGCAGTAGGTGCAAAAAGAATTGCACCCGTCCTGCACTTTGACGAACGCCCGAGTGTGCGCATCGAAATTTCGGATGGAAAACTCAGGCAGGTCCTCGTCTGGAAACATTTCTCTGAGAAGTGATTCTTTATCGGCATTGCGTACAAGTTTTGTCACACCCACGATCGCTTCGATCTTCTCCGGCTGTCTTTCGACTGAACAGCCGGTCACGACAATTTCAGCTCCGGGGTTCTTTTTTGCAAGCTGGCGAATTTCGTAACGGCTTCTGCTGTCGGCAGATTCTGTCACCGTGCAGGTATTGACAATACAGAGGTCGGCCTCTTCCTGATTAACGGCGGGTTCATACCCCATTTGAAGCAACTGGTCTCTAAATGCCTGGGATTCATACTGGTTGGTCCTGCATCCCAAAGTAATGACACGAAATTTTTGACGTTTTTTACTGTTCATAGCAAAATAGTATAGCATGGGAGACACTCAAAATTCAACTCCATCTATCGCAATTGTCGGTGCGGGCCTGACAGGGCTCAGCTGTGCCTATCACCTTGAGAAAAAAGGCTTTTCGCCGATTTTGTTCGAAAAGGAGGATCATCCGGGAGGACGGATCTATTCCGAGAAGGTCAACGGCTTTATTCTCGACAGAGGTTTTCAAGTATTTTTGAGCTCCTACCCTGAAATTCAAGCACTTTTCGATTTAGAAGAGCTTGGAGCCCGCTACTTTCAATCCGGCGCTTTGATCTCCCACCCGAAAAAGGGATGGATTCCTCTCTACAATCCACGCTTTCACCCATTGAAATGGCTGAAGTCTACATTGCGCTACCCCAGAAAACTGCCAGCTTTTATAAAACTTTTATTTGAATACAAGCGATTTGAAGAAGATCCCCGACATTGGAAGATGGGAATTTTAAGTACAGAGGAGCTATTGGAACACCTCCATATTTCCAAAGAGATGATCGACAGCTTTTTCCGTCCCTTCTTTGGCGGGGTGTTTTTGGAGAACGATCTGCATACGCAGGCTCCGATTTTCATGAAAAGGTTCTATCAGTTTTTAACAGGAAGGGCTTGTCTTCCTGCAGATGGAATGGGGTCGATTGCCGCCAATCTCGCGTCCAAATTGAAAAAGACGACCATCAGGTACAATACGGAAGTGACAGGGATCGACCACAAACACCTGAAACTGGCCAATGGCGAAACGCTTCATCCCGACATCATCATTTGTTGTTTGGACTCAAGAATCACCAACCGCTTTTTTCCGTTGATCCCTTGCCATCCAATGGTAGGAGTGACCTGTTTATACTATTCGATTGACGCTGACAGAATAAAGTCACACAGCTTGCTGATGCTTGGCAACAGACAGGGGCCGATCAATAATTTATCCATCGACAGTGCAGTACAACCGACATATGCTCCCAAAGGGAAACATTTATTATCGGCAACTGTTGTCGATCCGAAATGGCAGAAGGCTCCCGATCTTGAGAATCGGGTAAGAGATCAAATATTGCATTGGACAAATGCCAAACCTGAACATCTGCGAACGTATGTGATTGAAACCGCATTACCGACACAAGACCACCCGCCCCCTCTAGTCGATTATCACCACCCTCGTCTCAAAGGGGTATATCTCGCCGGCGAGGTAGTTGACTCCGCCTCAATCAACGGGGCGTTGGCCTCGGGAAGGCATCTCGCAGACAAGATCCAGTCCGATCTATCTCTAAAATAAAATGAACCTATCTCATTAAAAAGATTTATCCAGATTCGGCTGAATTTTCCTTGGGAGAAAATCTAGACGAAGTCAATATTTGATATGATAGGCACGGCTCGATTTCTCTTCCCTGGGGAAAAGGCGCCAAATATGATGAAGAATGTTAATGAGATAGGTTCATATACTCGAAGCGTTCATGGCATCCTTTGTGGCTTTGTGTTTCATAATATCCCGAGTGGCAATTGGCAAGGAAAAAATTCAAAACACAAAGTCTCAAACATACTTTTACGCATAAGTTTTTTTGACAAAAAATCATTCTGATGCTCC
>CAZWOB010000002.1:0-113108 GCA_964635295.1 uncultured bacterium | reverse complement strand
ATAAACCTCACCCTTCCTAGAATTATTATAAAATAATAGTTATTTTTTTAAAATAGAAAAATTAATATATTGTTAAGGTAAGGATGGATTTAGAGGGTGTCTACAAAGAAAATGGAGTTTATACCGATCTTGTTTCAAAATTATGTTTTCAGACGAGGAGGTGCCCGGAATTTCTATCAGACAAGGTCGGCGACGAAGCAGTTCAACTCGAATGAGTTGGACGATGCAGGCGGGTAGAAATTCAGAGGCAAGCCGACGAAGCGTGAAGCTTAATTTTGAAACATGATCGGTATAGATTGTGATAGTTTTTTCTCTGGGAGGATCGCTTGGAAGACGAGGTAAACTGGTATCAGTTGGTGAGTCTGAAAGTGATTCTTCCGGGGAAAAAGTTGTTACAAGATGAGCTTCATTTACTTTGTAGATACCTCTTAATTAAAGAGCGTTCCAGGCATGGGAGATCATCTCCTCTAATGCCGGATATTGAGGTTTCCAGCCCAATTCCTTCGCCGCTTTTTGAGAATCGGCAAGTAAAAGGGGGGTGTCCCCTTTACGACGATCGCCAATAATGACATTTACTGGGGTCTTGGTGATTTTTTCAGCAACCTCGATCACCTCTTTGACGCTGAACCCCTGACCGTTGCCCAGATTGTATTGGGTGGAGGGGCTGCCGTCAAACAGCTTTTCCATTGCCTGGATATGGGCCTGTCCAAGGTCGAGGATGTGGATATAGTCCCGAATGCATGTACCGTCAGGGGTAGGATAGTCCGTTCCGAAAATGGTTACCGAATGGTCGCCTTTTTTCAAGCTGCGCAGGATGACCGGGATAAGGTTGTTCTCTTTCTTTTTATAATTTTTGATCTCCCCGTCAGGATCTCCCCCCGCAGCGTTGAAATAACGAAGGCTACAGTAATTGAGCCCGTAGGCGTGGTCGGCATCTTTCAAGATCTGCTCCACTATCAGTTTTGTTTCCCCATAGGGGTTGATAGGAAGCTGCGGGTGCAATTCCGTGATTTTGTCGGCTTGAGGCAGGCCAAAGATCGCAGCAGTGGAAGAGAAGATAAAGGTTTTGACTCCGTTCCGCTCCATTGCGTGCAGGAGGTTCAGCGTGTGGCAAACATTATTGCGGTAATATTTAAAGGGATCTGTGACCGACTCGCCGATGTCAGTGAAGGCGGCAAAGTGCATGACAGCATCGATCTTGTATGACTTGAAGATTTCATCAAGCAGCTCAGAATTGGCGATATCTCCTTCGATAAAAGTGCCTCTTGTGACAGCCTTTCGATCTCCAGTGGAGAGATTGTCTAACACAACTGTCTGATAACCAGCGTTATCCAATTGCTTGTTGACGTGTGATCCAATATGGCCCGCGCCGCCCACCACTAGAATTGTCTTCTCCATTTACGTCCTCAATTGATCTGCTTAAAATCTAAACTGGTAAAAATTCTCTAAGATTTTCAATAATAAGGGGAAGTTGCAAAAAAAGCCAGGACCCATGACCTCTCAAAAAGGTAATTTCGAAACGACTCCAGAATTTAAGTTTTCCAATGAACAGGGATACTTCGACAAAAGCTTGGGCCTCAAGCTTCTGATCGCCGTGATCTTCACTTTGTCCCTGTTCATGATCCTGCACTTCAGAGAAGTGCGCGTCGAAGTGCTCGAACTCAATAGCATTGCTCCGAGTTACATTGTCGCGCAGACCGACCTGGTGTTCTACGATGAGGAAGCGACGATCATCCTCAAACAGGAAGCTGTCCGCGACATCGGGAAGATCTATCAAATCTCCGATAAGCAGATCAAACAGGTGAGAGGAGAATTTGAGAACTTTCTGATCAAGGATGAAAGCTGGCGGCATGAATTGGGCGATACGGCTTTTGACGAGATGTACAAAGGGGTGGACGCGCTGGACAGAGCCCTTGTCTCGATCAGATTTACCGACCCGCGCACTCTCCAGAAAATGCATGAGCTCAAACTGCCGACAAGCGATTACATCATCTACTCTCCGAATGGGGATGCTCCTTCATCTTTGCCGAACAACACGTGGTATTTAGCTGCCAGGACCGCTTTTCCTCCCGATAAGTTCCATGCAGATACCGACGACTTCATTATCGACTATTTTAAGAAGAAAGATTGGGAACTTGTTGAAGATATCCCTCAACAGAGGGCTGTGAGAAACCGCATTCAAAAAAGCGTACCTGAGAAATTTACCAAGATCAGTGCAGGAAGCCGGATCATCGACCAGGGCGACAGGGTAACTTCAAGGCATATCGCTATCCTGCAGGCAATGAAAGACGCGTTGAACGAACAGCGGAACCTTTGGTACCCTTCGACGTTGGCTGGAAGCATGATGCTTTCGATCCTGCTGACGGCGATCTGTGCCGCCTTTATCCACATCCATTACCCGGAGATTATGGCTTCCAATCGGAAGCTTTTTTTAATTGTAACGGTGATCGTCCTGACGTTCATTATTGCCAAATCTGTCGAGTTTTTCTTTTTGACCAATAAAAGCAATTTGATCGAAGTGATCCGCTATCCGCTGTTTGTGCCGTTCTCTGCTATTCTCCTTTGCAGTCTGCTCAACCCCGCAATCGCCACATTTACAAGCGCGTTCCTGACCATTATCCTGATGATGACCCTGGCTTTCGAAAGGCATGGGTTTATGGTCCTCAACTTGGCGACGGCCCTTGTCGCGATCTTAAGTGCGAAAGGGCTTCGGCAGAGGCGGGAAATTTTTATCGTCTGCGGAAAAGCGTGGCTGTGCGGGATCATCGTCATCGTTTCAATGCATCTCTATCAGTCTACAGACTGGGACGGCCTGTTGATCGATATTTTCAGCGCCGGAGGGTTTATGCTCTTGACGGCTGTTCTTGTGGTCGGTTTGCTGCCGCTGCTTGAGAGCAGTTTCAAGATCATGACGGATGTGACCTTGATGGAGTACATGGACCCGAACCACGACCTGTTGAGGCGGCTGAGCATCGAAGCGCCGGGAACCTATCAGCACAGCGTAGTCGTAGGCAACCTCGCTGAGGCAGCAGCTCTTGCTATCGGGGCGAACGGTCTTTTCTGCAGGGTGGCAACGCTCTATCACGATATCGGAAAAATGGCGACCCCTCAATATTTTTCCGAGAATCAACATGGCGAGGGGATGAATATCCATCAGTTGCTGACCCCTCAGGAGTCTGCACAAGTGATCATCGCTCATGTTGCCGAAGGGGTTGCCATGGCGCGCAAAGCTAACCTTCCAGAGCAGTTTATCGATATTATCAAAGAGCACCACGGCACGACACTGGTCTATTACTTTTATCGAAAGATGCTCGAGATGAAGGAAGGGGGCGAGGAAGAGGTGAACCAGGCGGACTTCCGCTATTCCGGCCCCGAACCACGCAGCAAGGAGTCGGCCATCATCATGATCGCAGACTCGCTCGAGTCCGCTTCCCGTTCATTGGACGAGTTCAATAAAGAGAGCGTGTACGAGCTGACCTCCCGCATTATCAAGGAAAAATCTGAAGAGGGGCAGTTCGATCATACCTGCCTGACGTTGCAGGAGCTGGCAATGGTAAAGGAAACTCTGGTTAAAACCCTTGTTGCATACGGACACTCCCGGGTCAAATACCCTACACGCGAAATGGGCGAGGAGACGTTGAGAAGTGAAATCAAGTAATTTTCAGACAGCGCTCATCACTGGGGCAAGTTATGGTATCGGCGAGGCGCTTGCCCGCCTCCTGGCAGAAAAGGGGATCCCTTTGATGCTTGTTGCCCGTTCGACAGAACGGCTTCATACATTGGCAAAAGACCTTTCTCCTTTGGTTCCCGTGGAGGTGATTTCGTGCGATCTTTCCCACCCCGGTCAGTTGGTCAGCCTGGTCAAAGCAGTGCGTTCCCGAAAGCCGGACCTGATCATCAACAATGCCGGATTCGGACTTTATGGTGATATTCTAACCTACCAGACCGAGAAGCTTCTCGAAATGATCGATGTCGACATCAAAGCGTTGATGGAACTGACGATCGAAGGGGCACGCACACTGGTGGGGGCAGGAAGACAAGGAGTAATCCTCAACGTTTCCTCTGTTGCGGGCGATCTAAAAATCTTTCCTACGTTTTCCGTTTATGCTGCCAGCAAAAGTTTTGTGACCCGTTTCTCAGAGTCCTTTGACTTTGAGGTGGCGCCGCTGGGCGTGAGGGTATTGACAAGCTGTCCAGGCATGGTCGATACTAATTTTCGTTATCGGGCATCAGGTAATGATCAACAGAAATCCTCCGGGAGGTCCATGAGCGTGGACTTTGCCGCGAAAGAGATCTGGTGGCAGATCCAAAAACGGAAGCGGGTGCACACGTTCAATTGGAAATACCGCCTGATATCATGTCTAAGCCGTTGGATACCAAAACCATTATTGGCGAGGGGAATGCGCAAGGAGATCGAAAACCGCCTTGCTTCGCGCGACCTCATTTTATAGCTTCTGGAAGAGAGGAAGAGCATGCCGGAAGATGAACGCTCTTATCGACGGAGACTGGAAAAAGAACATTCAGTCGAAAATATCCGGAAGCAGCTCGCCCTTCCCCATAAACACAGTTACCTGCGCGATTTTATCTACGGCGCCGTTGATGGAACGGTTACAACCTTTGCTGTGGTCTCGAGTGTTGCAGGGGCGTCTTTACAAGCAGAGATTGTCATTATCATGGGGCTGGCTAATTTAATCGGAGACGGGTTCAGTATGGCGGTAAGCAATTTTCTCGGAACCCGCGCGCAGGAGCAGGAACTGGAAAATGTGCGCAGGCATGAGAAAAGGCACATTTCGGTGTATCCCGAAGGGGAGCGTGAGGAGATAAGGCAGATCTTTGCTAATAAAGGTTTTAAGGGAGATGATCTCGAGGCGGCTGTCCGTATTGTGACCTCCGATCGGCAGGAGTGGGTTGATACGATGATCCGGGAAGAGTTCGGTCTGGCAACAGAAGTGCCAAAAGCCTGGAAATCGGCGACAACGACATTTATCGCATTTCTTGTCATCGGCATCCTGCCAGTGTTGCCGTTTATTCTGACAACATTTGTCGAAGGTATTGCGATCAATCCCTATTTCTGGAGCGTTGGAATGACGATGCTGGCGTTTTTTATCGTCGGAGCTGCGAAAGCATTGGTGACTGCTCAATCGTGGATCCGTTCGGGGTTGGTCACTCTTGCGATGGGCTCCTCGGCAGCCTTGCTCGCATATCTTGTGGGGATGTTGTTGCGTGGGCTGGTGGATTCCGGAATTTAGGGCGACACCCAGTAATCCTTGATAAATTCTTTTGGTAAGAATATTTTCGAGGAAAGAGGTGTGAACATGAAAAAAACGCCATTCGTCCTTTGGTTCGATGAAATATCGAAAAATGACACTGCTATTGTCGGAGGAAAAAACGCTTCCTTAGGGGAAATGTTCCAACAGCTTAAATCCAAAGGAGTTGCGGTTCCTGGTGGATTCGCGGTCTCCGCGGAGGCGTACTGGGAGTTCCTCGATCATAACAACATCAAGGATGAAATATCCAAGTTATTGAAGCAGATGGAGAAAGGGAGAATTTCTCTTTCTGAAGCCGGCCTTTCAATACGAAAGCTGATCCTGAAAGGGAAGTTCCCTGACACTCTTTCGAGTGAGATATTAGAGGCTTATCAAAGGCTTGGGCGTGGGAAAACAGCTGTTGCAGTCAGGAGCTCGGCGACAGCGGAAGATCTGCCGACGGCAAGTTTTGCCGGGCAGCAAGAGTCCTACCTCAATATTCAAGGGGAAAAGGAACTTCTCAAGGCTTGTCAAAAATGTATCGCATCTTTGTTTACCGATCGGGCAATCGCCTATCGAGAAGCAAAGAACTTTTCCCACATGAAAGTCGCGCTTTCAGTTGGCGTCCAGAAAATGGTGCGCTCAGACAAGGGATCCTCAGGAACGATCTTCACTCTCGATACGGAAACGGGGTTTCCCAACATTGTTTTGATCAACGGCATCTATGGATTGGGCGAACTGATCGTGAAAGGAAAGGTGGAGCCGGACGAGTTCATGGTATACAAGCCCTTTATCAATCAAAAGACCTGCCTTCCTATCTTGGAAAAAAAACTCGGGAATAAATCGAAAAAAATGATCTATACCAAGAAAGGGGCCAGGGATACCACAAAAGTGGTCGGTACTTCGAAGCGCGAACAGGAGACCCTCTGTTTATCCGATGATCAGGTGATACAGCTTGCGAAGTGGGCGGCTCTCATCGAAGAGCATTATCAGATGCCGATGGATATCGAGTGGGCCCTGGATGGTGTCTCAGGGGATCTTTTTATCGTGCAGGCCCGCCCGGAAACCGTATTTGGATCAAAGGTAAAGTCCCATCTGACCATCTGCAGGCTTGAGGGCAAGGGAAAGCGGATCGTCAGCGGCACAAGTGTCGGAAAGTCGTGCGCCAGAGGGAAAGTACGCGTGCTTTCCAACCCCAAAGAGAGTGAGAAATTCAAAAAAGGGGATATCTTAGTGACGGATATGACCGATCCGGATTGGGTGCCCCTGATGAAAAAGGCAATTGGCATCGTGACAAACCATGGAGGGCGTACGTCGCATGCGGCTATTGTCAGCAGGGAGTTGGGCATCCCGGCCATTGTGGGGTGCGAAAATGCCACCCGCGTTCTCAAGACAGGTAAAAAGGTGACCGTCTCCTGCGTGGAAGGGGATACAGGTTTCGTCTACGAGGGAAATGTCCAATGCATTCAGAAAGAGGTTCCGCTCAGTAAAATTCCCAAGACAAAGACAAAGGTGATGCTGAACATGGCAGACCCGGCGGCGGCGATGATCTGGTGGCAGCTGCCCAGCGATGGCGCGGGCCTGGTGAGAATGGAATTTGTGATCAACAACCATATTCAGATCCATCCCATGGCGCTCGTGCATTATCAAAAGCTGAAATCCAAAGAAGCGAAAAAAAAGATCAGCTCCCTGACAACGGGATATCGAGACAAAAAACAGTTCTTTGTCGATAAACTGGCCTTTGGACTTTCAAAAATCGCTGCGGTCCATTACCCCAAACCGGTCATCATCCGTTTGAGCGATTTCAAGACCAACGAATATGCCCGATTGATCGGGGGTGAGCAATTTGAGCCGCAAGAAGAAAATCCGATGATCGGCTGGCGCGGGGCGAGCAGGTATTACCATCCCGATTATCAGGACGGGTTTGCCCTGGAATGCCAGGCGTTAAAAAAAGCAAGAGATGAGATCGGTATGGACAACATCCAGATCATGGTCCCTTTTTGCCGAACGTTGGAAGAAGCAGATGAAGTGATCGGAACGATGAAGACGCATGGACTTGTCAGGGGAAAAAATGGACTGAAGCTTTTGGTGATGTGCGAGATCCCTTCCAATGTGGTGCTGGCTGAGGAGTTTTCTGAGAAATTTGACGGATTTTCTATCGGCAGCAACGATTTGACGCAGCTTGTCCTTGGTGTGGACCGCGATACGGAAACGTTGGCAGATCTGTTCGATGAGAACAATCCCGCTGTGACAAGAATGATCGCCGATGTGATCAAGCGGGCCCACAAGAAAAAGCGGACAGTCGGCATTTGCGGGCAGGCGCCAAGCGACCACCCTGATTTTGCCGGATTCTTAGTGCGGGAGGGGATCGATTCGATCTCTATTATCCCTGACAGTTTTCTGGAAGTGAAAAAAGTCATTGCCAAGAGTGAGTCATTGCCAAAAAAAGCGCGCAAACTTAAAAACGGTAAATAATGTTTACTATTGAAGCGAAAAAATTCGGAACCCTTTTTTCCCTTTTACAGGAAGACGGATATACGGTGGTCGGCCCGACGGTCAGGGATCAGGCCATTGTGTATGATGAGCTGGAGAAGGTTGATGATTTGCCGATTGGCATCACAGATGAGCAATTGCCCGGGAGTTACAGGATAAAAAAACGGGAGGATGCGGCCTATTTTGGATATAACGTCGGGCCGCACTCCTGGAAAAAGTATCTGTTTCCCCCGAAAAGAAAATTGTGGGAGGCAGATCGCAAAGAGGGAAAATTGACCGTCCTCAAGGAGCCGATCAACCCGCAGAAGATGGCTTTTCTAGGCGTTAGGTCTTGCGAGATCGAAGCGATCTTCATTCAAGACAAGGTCTTTCTCGAGGGCGCATACGTAGACCCCTATTATCAAAGCCAAAGGGAAAACGTCCTTGTGATCGCTGTCAACTGCACTCAGGCCGCATCGACATGCTTTTGCCGATCAATGGAAACGGGCCCGAAGGCAAAAAGGGGGTATGACCTCTCCTTAACTGAGGTGGTCAATGATCGGGAGCATTATTTCGTGGTCGACGTGGGATCAGATAAAGGAAAGGCGATACTGGACAGTCTTTCCCTTCCACAATGTCGGGAAGAGGAGGTTGAAAAAGCCGAAAAAGGGATTGGACAGGCAGTCGATACGATGGACCGACAGCTTGGAGTGGATACAAAAGAGATCAATACCCTGTTATATCGCAATATGGAGAGTTCCCGCTGGGATGAAGTTGCCAAAAGATGCCTGAGCTGCGCAAACTGCACGTTGGCGTGCCCGACATGCTTCTGCTCGGATGTTGAGGATACCACAGACCTAACAGGAGACCACGCCGAGAGGTGGAAATCCTGGGGCTCCTGCTTCAATGTCGACCATAGCTATTTAAGCGGTGGAGCAGTGAGAAGTTCGACAAAATCGCGCTACAGGCAATGGCTGACCCATAAAGTAGGAAGCTGGATCGATCAGTTTGGAACCTCCGGATGCGTGGGCTGCGGGCGCTGCATTGCCTGGTGTCCTGTTGGTATTGACCTGCGGGAGGAGCTGGCGGCGATCAGAGAGCAAGACGAGGAGAAAAAATGAAAGGGTTCGAGGATTTTCTTAGGGAATTGTCATTTTTCGATGATCTCAGGCCTGAGCATCTTGGTTTCATGGCAAGCTGTTGTAAAAATCAGGTCTTCGAACCGGGAGAGCTGATCGGACAAGAAGGGGAGGACGCGGATTATTTTTATGTGATCAGAGAGGGGAAGGCCGCCGTGCAGATCTTTGCTCCCAATAAGGGGGCAATTACGCTGGAAACGCTGAGCGATGGCGATATCATCGGCTGGTCATGGCTGTTCCCTCCCTATAAATGGAACTTCGACATCAAGGCGATCAAAAAGACGCGGACGATCGCGATGGACGGCAAATGCCTCCGTCAAAAGTGCGAAGACAACCATGAGCTGGGCTACTTGCTGATGAAGAAATTCTCAAAGATCATGATCCATCGGCTGAAAGCGACCCGCTTGCAGGTATTGGACATCTATGCGGCAAACCCTCCGGCATCACATGCAGCGTATTGATATTCTCGAACCAGAGTTTTTCCGCTTGATCGAAAAACGTTACGAGACGCGGGACACCTTTACGATCGAGTTGGCTCCTTTGGAAGAAAAAACTCTCGACTTCATGCCGGGGCAATTCAATATGCTTTACGCCTTTGGAGTTGGGGAGGTTCCGGTCTCGATTTCAAGCAATTCAAGTCGGACAGATTGCTATGGACATACGGTGAAAATCGTCGGGAATGTCACCAAAGCGCTCGACAGGATCGCTGTTGGTGACCTGGTCGGTGTCCGCGGCCCTTTTGGATCCTCCTGGCCTGTCGAGGAGTGCAAAGGGCGGGATGTGGTTGTCATTGCGGGAGGGATCGGCCTTGCCCCCATGAGACCGCTGATTTATTCCCTTTTGGACAATCGGAAAGAGTTTGGGAACGTGGCGCTTCTCTACGGCGCCAGGGAACCGAAGGAGATTGTCTTCGCAGATGAGCTGAGGGAATGGAACCAGGCATTTGATGATCAGGTCTATCTGACCGTTGATTACGCAAATGAAAAGTGGTCGGGCAATGTGGGCGTTGTGACCCGTCTGCTCTCACGCATTCCTTTCAGTTTGGAGAGGTCCGTCGCTTTATTGTGCGGACCTGAGATTATGTTGCGTTTTGCCGTCAATGAGTTGAAAAATAGACATGTGGAGGATCGGGATATTTATCTAGCAATGGAAAGAAATATGAAGTGTGCCATTGGCCATTGCGGGCGGTGCCAGTACGTTTCAAACTTCATTTGCAAAGATGGCTCTGTTTTATCCTATGAAAAAGTCAAACCGTTTTTTGCCAAGAAAGAGATCTAATGCCGAAGAAAAAACCAAAGCTTGCCGTGTGGAAATTCGCCTCTTGCGACGGGTGTCAGCTGACGCTTCTCGATTGCGAAGATGAGATTTTGCCCATTGCTGATAAGCTTGAGGTCGCTTATTTTCGTGAAGCCACCAGCACTGAGATCAAAGGACCTTATGACCTTTCCCTTGTCGAAGGCTCGATTACGACAGAACATGACCGGGAAAGGATTCAGGAGGTGCGTGCCTGCTCAAAGTATTTGGTGACGATCGGCGCTTGCGCGACAGCGGGAGGAATTCAGGCCTTAAGAAATTTCAAAGATGTCAAGGAGTACCTTGCAATCGTTTATGCGCGGCCCGATTACATCGATACTCTCAGTACGTCTACACCCATCTCTCATCATGTGAAAGTTGATTTCGAGTTACAGGGATGCCCGATCAATAAAACACAGCTGGTCGAAGTGATCTCATCGTTTTTGATGGACAAATCCCCGGTGATCCCCAATCAAAGCGTCTGCGTGGAATGTAAAAAAAAGGGAAATGTCTGCGTGACCGTCGCCCATGGCACCCCCTGTCTCGGGCCTGTCACGCACGCAGGGTGCGGGGCGCTCTGTCCCAGCTATAACCGGGGCTGTTATGGGTGCTACGGGCCGAAGGAGAACGCAAACACGGATGCGTTGAGCCGTTGGTTCTCTACTGAACTCGATGTGACACAAGAAGAAATCGTGCAAAAATATCGGAAGTTTTACGCCTGGTCGGAACCGTTTAGAACGGAAAGCAAAAAATATGAAAAATAACGAGCATAAGAAAACCAAAAAGATCGAAGTCAATTATCTGGCTCGTGTGGAAGGGGAAGGTGCGCTATTTGTCGATATTGAAGACGATGAAGTGAAAGAGGTCAAACTGAAGATCTTCGAGCCGCCCAGATTTTTCGAGGCGCTCTTAAGGGGGAAGGATTTTCGGGAGGCGCCTGACATCACTGCACGCATTTGCGGAATCTGCCCGGTCGCCTACCAGATGAGCGCGGTCCACGCCATGGAAGATATCCTCCAAGT
Source organism: uncultured bacterium (assembly GCA_964635295.1). GTDB lineage: Bacteria > Chlamydiota > Chlamydiia > Chlamydiales > Waddliaceae > Waddlia. The sequence continues at coordinate 101,936 of CAZWOB010000002.1, read as the reverse complement.
AGAAGTGGAAGGGCAGCTTGCAGCTCTCCGGAGGCTTCTATATTGCGGCGAGTGGATTGAGAGCCATTCGCTACATATCTATATGCTGCATGCTCCCGATTTTCTCGGTTTTCCGGACGCAATCAAGATGGCGCAGAAATTCCCGGACGATGTGAAGCGGGGACTGCGCATCAAAAAGGCGGGCAACAGCATTGTCGCCTTGCTGGGAGGGCGAGAAATTCACCCGATCAACGTGAAGATCGGAGGATTTTATAAGCTTCCCGAAAAAAGGGAGTTATTGAAGCTTGCCGAAGAATTGAAGTGGGCGCGGGAAGCGGCGATTGAAACGGTTAGATGGGTCTCTCAGTTTTCATTTCCGGACATCGAAAAGGATTACGAGTTTGTTTCTCTAGTACATCCCGAATTATACCCTCTTGATGCAGGAAGGATCCAATCGAATAAGGGGTTGGATATATCAGCAAGTGAATTCGATCAATGGATTGAGGAATACCAGGTCGACTACTCCACAGCCATGCAGGCGAGGATCAAGGGTCGAGGCTCCTATTTTGCTGGGCCGATGGCGCGTTATGCCCTCAACTACCCTAATCTTTCAGAAATTGTGAAACAAACAGCGCGCGATATCAGTTTTCCCGAAGTGTGCCGCAACCCCTTTCAAAGTATTATCGTGCGGGCGCTCGAAGTGCTTTATGCGTTCGATGAAGCGGTCAGGATCATCGAACAGTATGAAAAGCCCCCGTCTTCCGAGATCCCTTTCAAGTTAAAGGCTGGGGTCGGATATGGCTGCACGGAGGCTCCCAGGGGGATTCTCTATCATCGCTACAAAATCGGGGAGGACGGGTCGATTCAAGACGCGATAATCGTTCCTCCCACTTCGCAAAATCAAAAAATGATCGAAGAAGACCTTTATCGCTACCTTGTGGACCATATTGGAGATACCGAAGAAGCGTTGACGAAGAAATGCGAGCAGTTGATTAGAAATCACGATCCCTGTATCTCTTGTTCCGCGCATTTTTTAAAGGTCAAGTTCAACAGGTTATGAAAAAGCCGCTTGTCATTGGAATAGGAAACCCTTTACGGGAAGACGATCGTATCGGGATTGAAGTGGCGCGGTCGTTGGGAGATAATTTGCAATCCCTTGTCGATGTCGCCTATTGCTATGGAGACACCACTGAACTGCTTGATCAATGGAAAGATCGGGCTTGCGTGTTTCTTATCGACGCGATGCAATCGGACCTCCATGAAGAGGGGGTTGTTCATCGATTTTACCCTCTAAAAGAAGAGATTCCTGCCGTTTTTACTCAGACATCGACCCATCTCTTTGATACGGGGGCGGTCATTGAGCTGGCGAGAGCTCTTGATGAGTTGCCGAATGACCTTGTCCTGTACGGGATCGAGGCGAGAAATTTTTCATTGGGACAGGAAGTGTCCCCAAAGATAAAAGAATTGTTAACGATGATTGTCAATACGATTGAAGAGGATATCCATGCACGAGTTAAGTCTGTTTAAGGACATTTTGAACAAGATCGAATCGATCTCCCGCGATAACGATGGGAAAAAAATTATTAAAATGAAAGTGAGGCTTGGAGCGCTTTCGCATCTTTCCGCATCGCATTTCCAGGAGCATTTTGATCAGTTTTCCATCGGGACAAAAGCGGAGGGTGCAGATCTGGATATTGTGGAAGACAGCGACCAGAACGCTCCCTATGCTCAAAGCATTGTGTTAGAGAGTGTTGAAATTGATGCCTGAAAGATGGCGGATCACAATTCAAGGCGCGTGCCAGGGTGTAGGATTCCGTCCTTTTGTGTATCGTTTAGCCAGGCGCTTGAGGTTGACCGGATGGGTTTCCAATACAAATGCCGGCGTGATCATTGAAGTGCAAGGGCGTGTCGATGACTTAGAAGATTGCGTTGTGCTGCTACAAAGGGAAAAGCCGGATATCGCGATAATTCACTTCCTTGATTTTGAAAAGCGTCCGTTGATAACTGAAGAGACTTTTTCTATTGTCGCAAGCGAGTGCACAAACACTCCCACCGCGATTGTCTTACCAGACCTTGCGACGTGTGCAGACTGTCTTCGAGAAATCAAAACGAAGGGCAACCGTCGATACCAATACCCCTTCACCAACTGCACGAACTGCGGACCTCGGTTCAGTATCATCGAAAAGCTTCCCTATGACAGACATCACACGACCATGAAGCATTTTGCCATGTGCGACGCCTGTCGGAATGAATATGATGACCCGGACGACCGCCGCTTCCATGCACAGCCGAACGCATGCCCTGCATGCGGGCCGCAACTGGCCTTATGGGCTCCCGGCGGAGAAACGATCGCTGTCAGACAAGAGGCTATGGAGGAGGCGTGTCGACTCATTCAACAAGGGGCTATTCTGGCAGTTAAAGGAATCGGAGGCTTTCAGCTGATCGTCGACGCCTCCAATGAGGAGAGCATTTTCCGATTAAGAAACAGGAAGCAAAGAAAAGATAAACCGTTTGCTCTGATGTACCCCAACCTTGAACTGATCGGTAACCATTGTCATCTCTCGAAAAAAGAAGAAGAACTTCTTCAGTCATATCAGGCTCCGATCGTATTGTTGAGAAGTAAATGTTCTCCATTTCCAATGGTTGCCCCGGGCAACCCTTATCTGGGCATAATGCTGCCCTACTCGCCTCTGCATCATCTGCTGTTGGAACGGTTGCAGGTTCCCGTGATTGCGACAAGTGGAAATCGAGCGGATGAGCCGATTTGTATTGATGATTTGGAGGCGCTCTCAGATCTTGACGGTATTGCCGACTATTTTTTAGTGCACGACCGGCCGATCGCCAGACATGTCGATGACTCGATCGTAAAAGTGGCAGCGGGAAAAGAGGTGGTCTTTAGAAGGGCTCGAGGCTATTCCTCCATTCCTCTTAAGCTCAAGACTGCGTTGCCTCCTTCCCTTGCTGTGGGGGGGCATTTAAAAAACAGCGTGGCAATCGCAAACGGATCGCAGATTCATATTAGCCAGCATATCGGCGATCTGGACAATTTGAAAGCCTTTAACAGTTTTACAAACGAAATTCGAGCTCTTCTGACTTTTTATGGGGTAAAGCCGGAAGTCGTTGTTGCTGACAGTCATCCGGATTATCAGTCGACGATCTATGCTTCCACATTGAATCAAAAGATCCACTCCTGCCAACATCACGCGGCGCATCTCTTTTCCTGTATGGCCGAACATCAGCTCGAACCGCCACTGGTCGGGTTTTCCTGGGATGGAACGGGTTATGGACTCGATGATACTGTTTGGGGAGGGGAGTGCCTAAGGATCAATGCAGACTATTCCTTTGAACGATTGTGGCATCTGCGCCCTTTTTCTTTACCCTGCGGGGAACGGGCGATGAAAGAACCCCGCCTTTCCGCTCTTGGACTCTTGTACGAGATATATGGAGAAGAGCTCTTTGAAAACCAAACACTTCATCCTGTTGGGACTCTGAAGCCATTGGACGCTGTCAATCTTAAGAAGGTATTTTCTGCCTCTCACCGAAAGGTCCGTTGTTCAAGTATGGGAAGGCTCTTCGACGGCATTGCCTCTTTGATCGGAGTGATGCAGGAGACTACCTTCGAAGGACAGGCGGCTATGCGCTTGGAGTTTATAAGCCGAGAATGTTCTGTGACGGAAGCGTACCCTTTTATCCTGGATAGCGAAATGGGGATCATTGATTGGGAGCCAATGGTCAGGGAAATCATGGGAGATCTTCATCAAGGGGTAAGGCAAGGGGAGATCGCGGCGAAATTTCACCAGACTTTGATTGAGATCATCTGTGCAATTGCCCATAGTATGCAGGTGAACAGGATCCTGCTTTCAGGAGGAGTCTTTCAAAACACCCTTCTTCTGGAGCATGCGGAAGGCAAGCTGAGAAATATGGGGATCGAACCCTTTTGGAACCAAAGGATACCTCCCAATGACGGCGGAATTTCCGTTGGACAGTTGTATTCTTTGAATGGAGTGAAGTCATGTGTTTAGGTATCCCTGGAAGGATAGAGTCGATCGAGGAAGATTCTGCACTCAGGTCCGGCATTGTGAGTTTCGGAGGTCTGAAGAAGAAGATCGTCCTTGCGTATGTCCCGGAGGCGGGTGTTGGGGATTTTGTGGTGGTGCATGTAGGATTTGCAATCAGTCAAATTGATGAACGGGAGGCGGACCGGGTCTTCAAATACTTAGAAGAGACCGGTGAATTAGAGGAGCTGAAAACAGATGAAGTACATTGATGAATACCGATCATCCGATACGGTCGGTCAGTACCTTTCATTAATAGACCGTATTTCGACCAGGCCCTGGACAATCATGGAAGTGTGCGGGGGACAAACGCATGCGATTGTCAAATATCAGCTCCAGAAGCTGTTGCCGGATCATATCCGTCTCGTCCACGGCCCCGGTTGCCCGGTCTGTGTCACATCCCTGGAGCTCATTGATCGCGCGATCTCAATCGCCTCATTGCCGCAAGTGATCTTCTGTTCGTTCGGGGATATGTTGCGTGTGCCAGGTAGCCAGACCGATCTTTTGCGCGTCAAAGCGCAAGGAGCGGACGTGCGCATTCTCTACTCCCCTATGGAGGCTTTGAAGATCGCAAAGGAGAATCCTGGTCGCGAGGTGGTTTTTTTGGGAGTGGGTTTTGAAACAACAGCCCCTGCAATCGCGATGACCATTGATCTGGCCAAAAGGGAAAAGATCGGGAATATTTCTGTGCTGATCTCTCATTTTCTTGTCCCTCCCGCCATGGAAGCTGTGATGAGCTCGCCCCGTTGTGTCGTACAGGGTTTTTTAGCAGCGGGACATGTCTGCACGATCATGGGATATGATGAGTACCTTCCGATCTGTAAACAGTATCAGGTACCTATCGTTGTCACAGGGTTTGAGCCTCTGGATATTGTGGAGGGGCTTTATTTGTGCGTTAAGCAACTGGAGGAAGGGCGTGTGGAGGTGGAAAACCAATACGCCAGATCGGTGAAAAAGGAGGGAAATACTCAAGCTCTCAGAATGATGCGCTCCGTTTTCGAAATCGTGGACAGGAAGTGGAGGGGGATCGGAGTGATTTCCCACAGCGGATTAGGCTTGAAGGAGGAATATCGGGAGTTCGATGCCGAGTCGCGCTTTCAGGTGGAACATGTCACGACGAAGGAAAGTGCGGAATGTATCAGCGCGGAGATCATGCAAGGTTTTAAAAAACCGTGCGACTGTCCGATGTTCGGCAGACAGTGCACTCCGGAAAGACCTTTGGGAGCTCCCATGGTCTCAACCGAGGGGGCTTGCTCGGCGTATTACCTTTATGAAGGAGCGAGGTCATGAGTGATCAGGGTGAATTTTCCGTTACGTGCCCCATTCTCCACCAACAAGAAGAAAAGATCTTGATGTCTCACGGAAGCGGGGGAAAACATACTTCAGACCTTATTGAAAAGGTCTTTTTGCCGGCGTTCGGCACATCGTCAGAAACCCTTCATGACGGCGCCTTTTTGCATATTGATCAAAGTGATTTAGTCTTCACAACGGACTCCTATGTGGTACAGCCCCTTTTTTTTCCGGGGGGCTCGATCGGTGACCTGGCAGTTTTTGGGACCGTGAACGACCTGGCGATGTGCGGTGCCCGCCCCTTATATCTCAGTTGCGGATTTATCCTGGAAGAGGGGTTTGATATTGATCGACTTCGACAGGTCGTTGCCCGAATGAAAGATGCGGCCGCTCTTGCTCAGGTCAAGCTTGTCACGGGAGACACCAAGGTGATCGAACGGGCGAGGGGCGATGGGATGTACATCAATACTTCGGGAGTTGGCGTGGTTGAAAGGGCGGGGATCAACCCTCAAAGTATTCAGTCTGACGACTTGATTCTCCTTAGCGGAGATATTGGCAGGCACGGCATAGCGGTGATGTCTGAAAGAGAAGGGCTGACTTTTGAAACCTCCATCGAGAGCGATGTCGGCGAGCTCTATTCGTCTGTCAGGGCGTTATTTGACGAGGGGATCGACGTGCATTGCATGCGCGATCTAACAAGAGGGGGACTTGCCACTGCCCTTGTCGAGCTTTCGGCAGCGAGAGGTCTTGCAATGGAAATCGATGAGAGTGCTGTCCCTGTTGATGCTGTCGTTCGAGGAGCCTGCGAATTTCTTGGACTGGACCCTTTTTACGTAGCCTGCGAAGGGAGGATGATCGCTTTTGTCTCTTCCAACGATGGCGAACAGGCTCTCTCGGTCCTCGAAGGGTTGGGAAGCAATCCTCGGATTATCGGGCATGTGTCCGGTCAATCAGGTCCGATGGTCTCATCGAAAACCTTTTTGGGAACGCGCCGCATTTTAGACCGCCTTGTCGGTGATCAACTCCCACGGATTTGTTAAGGTAAAGCCTCTGCTGATTTGCGGATTTCTTCAGCGTTGACGGGATTGAGTTTGCACAGCTTATTGACAATCGATTTTTTTTGCTTTTTACCGAAGCTGCCTGTCTCAAGGCTGTAGGCAAGCCAATCCTCAAAACCTGAAGTGATCGTTAGGATAGAAACCCTGATTACCATATTCGAAGTATCAAGCTTGTCCAAGTCAAAGTGTTCACTCGTGTAGTACTGTTTGAAGGCGTCGCTGTTTAATATTTTAACCGCCTCTCCTAAAGAACCGGGAGGGTGGTCATGCCCCCACTCTTTCGCCCATTTAATATATTTAGCAAACACCTTTTTCCATTCACGGTCTTTGCGCAGCTTTTCAAACTGCTCGACGTTCCAGTTTCCCATGAGCTTAAGAAGATGTTGATGACGGCTGATTCTCTCTTCACCGACCCAGCCTCGCAAAAGCTGCATCTCCTTGATCACCGTTTGAATGGAGCTGTCAATGTGATGATCTCCAAGAGATTCAATACCTCTCAAGACTGCCAGCTCTTCCTTTTTGGACAATTTCAACCCGATCGGGTCTCTTTGAACAAGCTTTGTCTCTGAAAGACGTGTGATGATCCGTTTACAGATATTCGTGACTGAATTCAATGTTTCTAAGTCGACCGTCTTGATCATTTTCTGGGCTTTTTCCTGATTGACCCATCCTTTGCCGCTGAAGTAAAGAGAAAATTGAGTGAGCAATCGATTGAACGCATTGGAACTATCGATGATATCGAGGTAGTCGCCGATCGTCACTTTAGACTTTGCCCCTTCAATCTGACCTAAAGGAAAGTTTAATGCTTCTTGAATGTTGGTAAATTGAGGCATTTCTTAAACTCCATTATACATAATGATTATAATAAATTATGGAATAAAAAGAAATGTTTGAAAATTATTTAATCTTTCTTGGTTGAAAAGGGAAATTTTGATAAGATGAGAGTTTAGTAAACGGTAAACTGGAATATATTAACTTGACATTCAATGACTTCGACTTAGATCCCAAAATTCTCGAATCTCTGAAAGAGATGAAATATCTGGAGCCTTCCGAAATTCAGGCAAAAGCGATTCCTGAAGTGCTCAAAAAACATGACGTGGTCGCCCTTGCGCAGACAGGCTCCGGAAAGACGGCGGCATGCGCTATCCCTATCTGCCATATGGTGGACACGAGCATAGACGCTATTCAGGCATTAGTGATTGTTCCTACGAGAGAACTTGCTCTTCAATATGCGACTGAAACTCAAAAGATCGGGAAAAAAAGAGGGGTGCACGCCTTTGCGATCTACGGAGGGGAAGACGCGGATATTCAGGAAGCGAAAATTGAGCACAGCGTTCACGTTCTGGTTGCGACGCCGGGAAGGTTGATCGATTTTATTTACTCAAGACGTATCAATCTGACACAGGTCAGCATCCTGGCGCTCGATGAGGCGGATGAGATGCTCAGCATGGGCTTCTATGACGATTTAGACTTCATCATCAACTGTCTTGTCCATGACCATCAGATCCTTCTTTTTTCCGCGACAATGCCCAAAGAGATCCGCCGCATCGCGGAAGGTCATATGAAGGATCCCGTCGATATTGTTTTGACGAAAAAGAAGCAGGCGCCAAGCTCCATCGATCACAAGTTCCTGTTCTGCCGTCCCGATCAAAGGGACAGTTCGTTAATCCAATTGTTGAAGGATTATCAGCCGGTGCAAAGCATCATTTTCGGCCGCACCAGATATCAGGTGGAATCGCTTGCCAAATCCCTTCAGAAGAATGTCAAAGGGGTAGACTTTATTCATGGAGCGTTAAGCCAGGATGTCAGACGGATTGTGACCCGGAAATTCCGCGGGGGAAAGATCCGTCATCTCGTGGCGACCGACGTGGCGGCGAGAGGGCTTGACTTTTCCGATGTCTCTCATGTATTCATGTATGAAATGTCGGATGATCCCGATATCTACGTTCACCGCTCAGGAAGGACTGGGCGATTCGATAAACAGGGGATGGTGATCACTCTGGTCACAAAAAGAGATCTCGGCGTTCTAGGGAAGGTTTTAAAGTATTTGCAGAAAAAGCCTAATTGGATCGGAGATCCACCTCCAGAAAGAAAAGATTCATCACCTCCGCGGCAAAACCAGAACCCGCGCTACAGGAAACGAGTTAAAAAAGGTCCCTCATAGAGCTCAGCAAGCTGTTCGCATGCGCTTCCATGCGAGCGGTACCCTCTTCAATAGAATCGAACTTTTCCAACTTCACGCCGCAGTAGAACTTGACTTTGGGCTCTGTTCCGGAAGGCCTGACCATCACTTTACTTCCATCTTCCAGCCACAACCTTAGTACAGAAGATTTGGGCAGTTCTAAAGGTTCCTGCTGTCCTGTGCGCAGATCAGTTTTTATGGATGTGAGGTAATTTTCAACGGAGGTGACGGGGATGCCGGCAAGTGATGCAGGCGGCTCCTGTTCAATTTTTCTCATCCCTTTTTCCATTTCCTCGTGCCCCTCGCGTGTTTCAGGAAAGACTAATGTGGAGAGCTTTTCTAGATGAATCCCATGTTGCTTCCAGATCCTGTTCAGTTGATCAATCAACGTTTGGCCATTGCATTTGGCGTGCAATGCCGCCTCGGCAATGAGGGTAGATGAAATGATTGCGTCCTTGTCGTGTGCATGTGTTCCCAACAGATAGCCGTAAGATTCTTCGCCGCCGAAAAGAAACTTCAAACCTTGCGGATCTTCTTCCCACTTCTCGATTTTTTCGGCAATATATTTGAACCCAGTGAGCACATCGACACATGCCGCCCCATGCGCTTCAGCGATCTCTTTAAATAATTCAGTTGTCCCGATCGTTTTTACGAATGCGGCATTGTCCGGTAGTTTCTCTGTTCGTCTGCAGATGTGGTCGAGAAGCAGGCAGGCAACCTGATTGCCGGTTAAAATGTACGTATTGCCTTGATGCCTGACGGCCAGGCCGACGCGGTCGGCGTCCGGATCGGTGGCGATCAGGATATCGCCTTCGACAGCTTCAAGCTTTTTCAAGCCTAGTTGAAGCGCCTTTGCATCTTCTGGGTTGGGATAGGTGGTCGTGGGAAAGTTGCCGTCAGGTTCGTTTTGCTGTTCCACTGTGGTCAAGCGGGGAAATCCCCAGGTTTCCATTGCCCGCGGCATCAATGTGATCCCTGTTCCGTGAAGGTTGGAGTAAACAATATGGAGTTTCCTGCCATTTTCCTGATTGAAGCGGGGGGTCAACTGTTGTTTTTGGATCGCCTCAAGATAGGCGTCGTCAACTTCTTCCAAGACCCGTCGGATCATGGGGTGGACGATCGACTCTTCTGCTCTGACCTGGTCAAGCGATGTGATTGCGTTTACTTCCTTGATGATCCCTTTGTCGTGCGGAGGGACGACTTGGCCGCCGTCCTTCCAGTATACCTTGTATCCATTATATTCCGGGGGATTGTGGGAGGCTGTGATCATAATGGCCGCTCCGCATTTGTAGTAGCGGCACCCGAATGAAACGATGGGAGTGGGGCGAAGCTCCTTTGTCAGGATCGCTTCGATCCCGTTTCCTGCTAGCACAAGCGCCGCGCGTTCGGCAAACAGGCGGGAGTTGTTACGGGAGTCGTAGCCGATAAAAACGCGTTTTTTGCTGTTTGTCTGCTTAATGTAGTTGGCCAGTCCTTGCGTCGCCAGCCCGACCGTGTAGATGTTCATCCGGTTCGTGCCAAGACCCATGACGCCTCTTAGGCCTCCTGTGCCGAAGCTCAGTCTGGAATAGAATCCCTCTTCAATTTTCTCAGGGTGCTCTTTAATGAGCCGTGTCAGCTCATTTTTTGTTTCCATATCAATATTTGCTGACAGCCACAGGTTTAGATTTTCTTTTGTCGTGGTATTCATTGGCATTGTTGGATAAATCTCTCTGCAAGTTGATGAAAATGCCGGCCGCACTGGTTGTCGCCGGAATGGGCGGCTGAGGGGTAGCCCTCATCTCCACCTCTCCGGATTTCAGGGATCAAAGGGATGCTGTGCAGCAGCCTGGTCTCAAATTTTTCCGCGAGTTCTGTTCCTTTGCCTTCCCCGAATATGGGATAGACCTCATTGGATTCCGGAGGGGTGAATCCCGCCATGTTTTCAATGATGCCGCAAATGGGGATGTTGAGCTGTTCCAGCGCATTGATCGCTTTAATTGCATCCAACATGGCAACTTCCTGAGGAGTCGTGACGATAAGGGCTCCTTTGATCGGAAGGAGTTGAGACAAAGAGAGGGGGACATCACCTGTGCCTGGAGGAAGATCGACCAATAAAAGGTCCAGCTCTCCCCAGCAGACATCCTGGAGCATTTTCTGCAAAGTGGAATGGAGCATCGGTCCGCGCCAAACGACTGAACGGGCCTCTTCGATAAAGAACCCAAGAGAGATCACCTGAATGCCAAATTTTGTGAAGGGAATGACGCGCTCTCTCCCGTTTTCCTCTTCATGTATCCTGGGCGATAAACGTCTGAGCCCCATCATAATCGGAACCGACGGGCCGTAAACATCAGCGTCTACAACTCCGACTTTAAGTCCCTGCTGTGCCAGCGCGACAGCTAAATTGACGGTGACAGTTGATTTTCCCACCCCTCCTTTGCCTGAGCCGACAAAGTAGGCGGCAGGAGTAAGAGGTTCATTCATCACGGTCTTCGAGAATTTGTTTGACACCGGCAACGACCATGAGAATAAGGAAGACGACACAGACAACGCCGACGACAGCGGCTTCAACAAATAAGTTGGCGAATAGTGTTTGCATGCGTTTTAAATTTCCCTGAAAAATGATTACTTTAGAGGACGTCGCCGGCATTTGTCAAGAAACATCTCAACGTGGTAGACTGCTCGCTCAACACAAAGGGAAAGATGCAAAAACAACGTGAACATTGGAGCTCCCATCTCGGTTTTATCCTGGCTGCCGCCGGATCTGCAATCGGACTTGGAACGCTTTGGAAATTTCCTTATGTGACAGGAGAAAATGGGGGAGGCCTCTTTTTTCTCATCTATCTGTTTTGTGTCGCCTTTGTCGGTATCCCGGTCTTTATTGCCGAACTTATTTTGGGACGGAAGGCTCAAAGAGGGGCTGTCGGTGTTTTTGACAAGCTTGCTCATCACTCCTCTTTTTGGAAAGCGCCCGGATGGCTGGGAGTCTCCGCTTCCTTTATCATGATGTCCTATTACAGCGTTGTCGCGGGCTGGGGGCTCAATTATGTTTTCATGTCCCTAAGTCAATTCTATCAAGGACGTACCTCGGCTGAAATTTCCGAAACTTTTGATCTTTTAGCGTCTTCCGGAGATATCACCTTGTTTTGGCATTTTGTCTTCATTTCGATCACAATGGCCCTTGTCTATCCAGGGATCCGCCATGGGATCGAGTACTGGAGCAAGTTTATGACAACCAGTTTGCTTGTCATGTTGCTTGGGTTGACTGCCTATAGTTTTACCCTTGAGGGGTTTCCCGAAGCAGTTTCATTTTTGCTGAAGCCTGACTGGGCGGAATTTAAACCCTCTTCTGCGCTTGAGGCGCTTGGTCTCTCTTTCTTTACATTGAGCTTGGGTCAGGGGATCATGCTTACCTATGGCAGCTATATGCGCCGTTCCGAAGACATTCCGAAGACGAGCGCAATCATCGGAGTGATGATCTTGTTGATCTCATTGCTGGCGGGTTTAATGATCTTTCCTATCATTTTTACTTTCGGCTTTACCCCTCAGTCCGGGCCAGGCCTTGTTTTTAAGACACTGCCGGTGCTCTTTGCCAAATTGCCGGGGGCCCTGTTGATCTCCACTACCTTTTTTATCTTGTTCGTCTTTACCGCGCTGACTTCAGCGATTGCCTTGGTCGAGGTGGTCGTGGCAAATTTCATGGACCTGATGGGGTGGTCGCGGCGACGTTCCGTTTTAATCGTCGGAACCGCGATTTTTATCTTTGGCATTCCAAGTGCTCTATCAAATTCCGATGTGCTGTTCGCTAACTGGGGGAAGTTATATGGCAAGTCGTTCTTCATGACATTTGACGATCTTGTTTCAGTGTGGCTTCTGCCGATAGGGGGATTCCTGATCGCGATTTACACCGGCTGGATATTGAAGAGGGAGATCGCTGAAGAGGAGTTCTTATCGGGTACCTCCTTTACCTGGTTATTTCGACCTTGGCTGTTTTTTGTCAGGTGGGTGGCGCCGATTGCGATAGGTGTGATCATGTTGCAGAAGAGCGGCCTGATCGATGTCGATTCCTTGTTCTGACTCCTTGAAATTATTTAAAATATTTGCTATCATTACTGTAGGAGGGAATAGAGTTCTTTCTTAAAATTTACGTTATTATGTATTTAGCACTCTAGTTGATTGTCTGCTAAATTTAGTGGACGAATACTCTGTTATACATTATGGTAATGATTATCTCTTCCATCATGTATCTAAACCTCAAGGAGGGTTCATATGAAAGACGCAAAGCACCATCTCAAACATCTGCAAAAGAAAGTGATTCAATCTTCGAAAAAAGAGGAATCGAAAGAAAAAGACGATTTCGTTTCCAGAGAAGAAAGAGTGGTGGACTTTAAGCGTCCCAAAACGATACTAAACAAGAGGAAAACTGCGTAAACAATACAAATATTAAACGCAGTAAACCCAAGAAATTTGAGCGTTTCTTGGGTTTTTTTTTATTCTGAATACTGCTCCACTCCTTCCCGCCAGGAATCTCCAAAATAGTTATGTCCGCCGCCTTCCATTGTTTCAACATCAACAGTTGCCATCGTCATTAACGGCCCCTGGTGCATGTCTCCTGAAAGCGCGGAGATTTTTTGATAAATTTCATTGATAGCTGCTTGATTATCATAGCGGCGGTTGCCAAGCTCAAAGAGGCTTGTTTTAATGAGGCGCTCAACCAATAGTTCTTTATCATCAGGTGTAAGCGCTTCAACAAGAGGCTTGAGCTCGGCAATACCTTGTCGTCTGTTGTTAAACCTTTGCATGTTCTCATGCGTAAATTCCCTGGGACAGCAATTGTTCTGCTCGATTTCAATCAGCTGAGCAATATTCGCCAGAGGAATCGTACAATCGGGCAAGTAACATTCCAGAGAATCTTTGCCATCTTCGAAATCGTTGGCCACATCCAGGTATTTTGCCCACTGGTTTTCGTACATCAAACGCACAGCTTCCTTGACACAAGTCTTGAGATGGTCGTGATAACGGTTTTCTAACGCATTAAATTGTGATAAGACGACTTCATTGTCATCACGGTCTAATACCTGGTCAGATTGGATAAAATTGTGATATTCAGCGTACTGGTCGATTAAAGCTGAGAGGCCTCTCAGAATGTGACCGTTGATAAAGGCGTCCAATTCAAAATCGTTCACCCAATCTCTATCTGAGATAGGGTGAGCTGCGACAAAGTTTCTTGCATAATCTCTTGGATTGCATTGATTCCGATTTCCAAGAGCCAAATATTCCCTGTGCATGGATCGCGCAATTTCTTCGAAGACGATCGGGGTTCCTTCGATAACAGCCTGGTTGCACCTCACTAATGGAGCGTTGTCCTGTTTTCCTCTAATAGAGTTAAACATAAGCGTGCAATACAATTGCGCCAGTGCTGATGTGCAGAGATAAGCGGTACTGCTTAGTTGTGAGACAACCAAATGTTGCTTTGGAGCAGCCCAGTCGTTTTCTTTTTTGAAAAGATAAATCGAGGAGGCTGCTGAGATTGCAAATGTCGTCAGGCTGTGTAAGCTGCAGGCTAATAACTTGATGCTGTACTTTTCAATGCGGTCATTTTTTTTAGAGATCACCAATTGAACAAGTGTCCCCGACATTCCTATAATGCCAAGAGCTAAACTTTCAATGACTGATAATTGCATCGTTAACAAGTAGGAAGTGAAAAGAAATGCTTTGGAAAGAATTTTAAGGCTCTTATTTTTCCAGCTCTGGTCAAACTCAATTTTGGACATATTAACGAAAAGGTGTTGCGCGCCTTGCATAAGCCGGGGTGAGACAGGCTTGACATGGAAAACGTTTTGATCGAGGTATGCATTTCCTGAACCCACTGCCGATACTGAATGAGCCATGGTCTTTCTCCTTAAAGTAAAATATTATATTTTGATTCTTGATTTTTTATTCTGTATAAGACTCAATTCAAATTTTCAACCAAAAATTAAACTATAATGAGAGCAATATCCCAGAAGTATAATGAGAGAAAATAAAGAATAGTTAAAGGGTGCTTTTATTTTCATTTTTTGTCCGGGGATTGGTCATCATCACATTTAGAGGTGTAAGTATGTCCGTTAAATCAAGCCTTCCTTTTCTCTACGAGAAAAATGTCATTTCAAACCTATACGCAATTGCTTCATTAAAATCAGGCGAAAAATTAGATTGCAGCGAACAAACGGGGGAAATTTCTGTCGATGACCGCGCTTACTTTGTCAGCTTCAGGCGCGGCTATTATGGTGCGCACCATAACGATGTGATTCTACACACATTTAACGCGGCGATGAACCTCTTGAAGAAACATGGTGAAGGGTACTCCCTGTCATCGCACGCTGTTTCCAGAGGTGAAAGGCAGGAAACACTGGATAAATTATTTGAGAAAGCGTTGATTGGATTGAACACATTGGCAAGGACTTATTCTGACGAAGGGAAAGATCGAGGAGTTGCAAGCCTTTTAGAAAATGTAAGAAGAGAATTCGTTTTATTGAGACAGCCTTCTAAGGTGTCTTCTTGTCCTTTTAGAAAAGAAGCGATAGGGGACGAGGGGTTATTTGCAGAAAGTGATGATTCAGATGCTAATTCGGCCTCACTTGCTGGTGCGGTTATCGATGATGCGCCAAAAGACGAGGAGATTGGTCATAAAGCTCCAGCCACACCGCCTGTGCCCGACACCCTTGATCGTGAAGTGGAAACGGAAAGTAAAAACAGCAGCAGTTCGACGACAGGCACGGATAGTGAGTCAGATGACCCGGTGCCGGGCCCTGTATCTGATGACGAGCAGGTAAAATCTCTTGCCGACTTAATGATGGATGATCTTATCGAAATCGGTGAGGAAGCAGCGTTTATGTATGAGACTGTCACGACAGGTGTGGCTAATGTTTTTCAAGCAGTTTTTGGCGGGGAGAGTGCTGAGTGAGGTTAAGGTTCGTTGGAGGATCAAAAGCCATTGAACGGGAGTTTGAGGATTCGATAACTCCAAAAACATTGAGAAGGCATTGGTCAGTCATGACGTTCTTATATTTGCCATGGTCAACACAGACACCATGGTTTAAAACCGCAATTTCATCACAAAATCTTTGTGTCGCACCCAGATCGTGATTGGTGACAATGATGGTCTTGTTTTTCTCGACAAGTTTTCTTAATAGAATCCAGATCTCTAACTGATGGCGGATGTCCAGGCTGGCTTCAGGCTCATCCAATAGGAGGACAGGGGATTCCGTGATCATGGCGCGGGCGATGTAGACCCTTTTCCGTTCTCCATGGGACAAACGAAGGATCGAACGACCTCGAAGGTGCCACGCATCGACAGTCCGTAGTGCTTCTTCTGTCTCCTTCTCGCAATGCTTGCTCCCGAAGGGGTAGCGTCCCATTCTGACCATTTCTTCTACGGAGAAATCAAAATGCACTTGAGGATTTTGAGGAACCAGGGAAATCGTGCTGCTGATCTCTTTTCTCGACCTGGTCAGCAGAGGCTTTCCGTTCCACTTGACTGTCCCGTCCGTTGGCGTCCAAATTCCGCTCAGGTTTTTTAACAGGGTTGATTTTCCCGATCCGTTCGGGCCTAAGATCCCATAGAGAACTCCAGGCCTGAATGAAAGGTTGATCTCCTTGATCAGCGGTTTCCCATCCAAGGTGAAACAGACGTTTTCAGCTTCAAGCATACTGAGCTTCTCCAGTTCCTTTGCTCATATTGATCAACAGTGCCAGGAAGAATACCCCGCCTAATATAGTGGAGATATTGCCAATGGAAAAGGAGTGGATCTCAAATACGCGCAGGAATAGGTCTAACAGGACCAAGGTCGTGCTTCCAACAAGCATATTGAGCTGGATCAGGTTTTTACTGTCAGGGCCAAAGAGCTTGCGTATGACATGTGGAAGGACAAGTCCGAAAAAGGCGATCAGGCCAACAGCGGCCAATGCGCCGCCAGTCAACAGGGCAACGCATAAAAACAGCCTCCACCGCACTTTTTCCACTTCAACGCCAAGGTTTTTTGCCTCCTCTTCCCCGAGCGCGAGAATATTGATCTCACGGCTGTATGTCCAGCAGCCAAACAGGCCGACGATTGTGATCGGCATCTGCATATGGACATGCTTCCAGCTTCTGTCAGACGTAGAGCCCGCTTCCCATTCCGTCAGCGTTTGAATCAATTGCCAATGGTCCCTCAAGGCGTAAGTGATCGCTCCTTGAATCGCCAGCAGAAGTGTGGAAACGGCGATCCCGGTGAGGATCAGCGTTGATATTTGAACAGTCCCATTTCGTTTAGATAATGAATAGACGACTAAAAGAGTGATCAGGCATCCAAGAATGGCGGCCAAGGGAATGGAATAGGGATACTTCGTTTGCCATTGCAAGAAGAACGCGACGGTCACCATTAAGCTCCCTCCGCAAGACATCCCTAAAATGCTGGGAGACGCCAGGGGGTTGTGAAAAAGAGCCTGGAGGACTGCTCCCGATACAGCCAGCGAGGCGCCGGTACAGATCAGGACCAGAAGGCGGGGAAGCCGTTCATCTAAAAGGGGGTTCCAAAGCGTCGATTGGCCGAAGATCCGTTCGATCGCTCCCTGCCGGACCTCTTCAAATGGGATGGCGCCGGATATCAGGGTAAAGATCCCGCCAACGAACAGGAGAAGAATCAGGGCCGGAACTGTTTTTGTCAGACGCCTTGCCATGTTAATTTCTCATGAGGGATTGGGCGATATCATAGTAGGCGAGAACAATATATTGCGTTGGGGCCTGTGTCGAGTAGTCTACTGTGTGGATCTGATGATTCAGCCGGGCGTTTATCCAGTCAAAAGCGGGATTGCCCTCGATGTTGTTCATAATATGCTCTGGATCATGAGTTGCAATGATCAGACAGTCGGGATTGAAATAGATGATCTGTTCCTGATCGATGGGGAGAGACCATTTGTTGGCGTTCAGTTCCGGTTTTGGGATCAGAGTAAATTGCAATTGGCTAAGGCGATTGAGAAGGTCGCCTGCGATTGTCCGATCTGTTGGGACCGAGTATTGCGCATAGTGGTTGAGGAACATCACGCTTGGTTTTTCATTGTTCTTGTCGATATCATGAAGCAAGGCGATAAGCCTGTTGTCGATGGCGATCATTGCTGATTCGATAAATTGAGACAAAACCTCCGCTTCCAAAGGGTGATTGACAACACTGCCAATACGGACGAGGGCGTCCTCGACCTGGTCGACGGTTTTCATCTCCTTCAACGTAAAAAGAGGGACTCCCTGGTTGCGGAGCATTTCCAGTGTCGCCGGATGCGAGTAATCAGCGACAAAAGCGGCGCCGGGTTGAGCTTGATAGAGCAGTTCGGAATTCCCCCTGTCGGTATCCAACGGGACTTGGTCTGTCAATGACTTCGGGTAAAGATCCGTTTGGGCACGCATTCCGTTGGGGATGGCGGCTATCTCTTTCGGAGAGGCGAGGGCAAAGAGAAAACTTGCTGAAACAAATGTTTGGGGAAGGAACTTTTGAGAGGTCGATTGGGGTTGGAAAGGAACTCCCTGGTCGTCAATGACGACACTTGCCCTGATCTGGTTTTCAAGCTGTTTTAATTCAGAATAACTATGTTCTTTGAGTTTTCTTCCAATCATCTGGCACCGGATGAAGGAACTTCGGTTCAATTTGCGGATCCCTATCAATCCCTGGCTTTCAAGAATCTGGGCATCGACGTCCCACTCTTTCATCAGCTTGGTCATGATCTCAATATCTCCTCCAAGAGCTGCTTTGATCTCATCTCTGGAGAATGGAGATAGGTAACTGAAGAATTCGGGAACTGAAAAAACTTTTTTCGGTTGACGGTCGAGCAGGCTTGAGGAAGGTTTTGTTGAGCTCCCTCCGAAAAATGCCAGGTACCACCATCCAAAAATGAATACGAGGGGAGTCAGGTATAGGGTTATTTTAGATTTCATGGGCGGAAAACATGATCAACCGCGCCGTCAATGACGGCGAGGAAATTGATTTTATGCTTCTTCATCCTCTTCTGCATCTGAAACAAGAGCTTCAGAGATCAGTACGATACCAGCAACAGATGCCGCATGGATCAAGCTGTTGATGACAACTTTTGCCGGATCGACAACACCTGCTTTGACCAGATCTTCCACTTGTTCAGTCAGAACGTTGAAACCGTCATTCGTAGCAGCGTTTTCCACTTCCATCAGAATAACCGAACCGTCAAATCCGGAGTTGGTCACGATTTGCTTAAGCGGTGTGCTGCAAGCGCGCGAGACAATCCGTGCCCCGATCTCCTCATCGCCTGCGAGGTTTAGAGTGTCGAGAGATTTTTTAGCTCTAAGCAGGGCAACACCTCCGCCGGGGACGATACCCTCTTCGATTGCAGCCTTTGTAGAGCTTAAGCTGTCTTCGAACATCTGCTTTTTTTGTTTCATTTCAGGCTCTGTCGCAGCTCCGACGCGGATGACGGCGACTCCGCCGCTCAGTTTTGCTTTCCGCTCTTCCAGTTTTTCCTTGTCGTAGGAGCTGCTGACCTCTGCGGCCTCTTTCTCGATTTGAGAAACGCGCGCTTTGATCGCTTCGGGAGTACCTCCTCCGTTTACGATCGTTGTTCGATCTTTTGTAATAGTGATCTGCTCAGCTGATCCAAGGACTTCAAGATCTGCATCTTTTAAAGACATCCCAGTCTCTTCAGTGATCAATGTTCCACCGGTCAAAATGGCCAGGTCCTGCATCATCGCTTTTCGTCTGTCTCCAAAACCTGGAGCTTTGACAGCGGCAACCTTCAAGGATCCTCTCAGTTTATTGACGACAAGTGTTGACAGAGCATCTCCTTCCAGGTCTTCTGCGATAATGAGAAGCTCGCGTGAAGAGGCTGCTGTCGCCTGCAAAATAGGGAGGATTTCATGAACAGTGGAGATCTTCTTATCGACCAGAAGGATTTGGGCGTTATTCATGTTGATCTGCATTTTTTCCATATCAGTGCAGAAGTACGCGCTCAAGTATCCCCGGTCGAACTCCATTCCTTCGACCAGATCGATCACAGTTTCTGTTCCTTTCCCTTCTTCAATAGTGATGACGCCGTTCTTTCCCACTTTGTCGATTGCATCTCCGATCATTGAACCGATCGTTTGATTTCCTGAAGCGGAAACAGTGGCGATATTTTTAATCTCTTCCGAGGTCTTGATCGAGATTGCCGATTTCTCGATTGCAGCAACGATCGCTTCAACAGCTTTATCGATCCCGCGTTTGACGCCAATCGGGCTGTGGCCGGCAGCGATTTGCTTGATCCCTTCTTCAACGAGAGTTCTCAGAAGGAGAGTTCCTGTCGTCGTACCGTCCCCGCACTTCTCTTTAATTTTTTGGACAACCTCCTGGGCCATCGCTACGCCCATATTGGAAAACGGGTCCTTCAATGAAACGTCTTTAACAATGCTGCTTCCATCGTTTGTGATCGTAGGGGCGCCCCAGCTTTTTTCCAGACCAACGTTCCGTCCTTTAGGCCCGAGGGTAAAGGCAACGATGTCTGCTAGTTGAACAATACCTTCGAGAAGCTTTTCTCTTGCTTCTTCTTCAAATAGAATTTTTTTCGGTGAAGTCATGCGTTTCTACTCCTTTTTATCATTTACTTGAATCGCATTACGATATCTAACGCGGGGACAGAGTGTGTGACGGAACCGATCGAAATGCCGTCTACGCCCGTTTCTGCATATGCGCGGACGGTATCCAGGGTGATGGTTCCCAGTGACTCTATATATACCTTTTTTTCAGTCTGGCGAATGCGGTCGACGCAACGTTTGATTTCAAGCGGCATCATGCGGCTGAGCATGATTCCGTCGACAAACGGGTGAAGCGCATGAACGAGCTGGTCGAACCGTGTAATCTCCACTTCGATAGGGAGGTCGGCATTGCGTTCTTTGACCTTTTCAATCGCATCTTTGATCGGGTTCTTGCTCGTGCCTTTGAGGAAATAGAGGTGATTCGGCTTGATGATGAACCGATCGTCCAGCGCAAAGCGGTGATTGAATCCGCCTCCGACGCTGACTGCGTACTTTTCCAACGCCCGCAAACCGGGCAGTGTTTTTCGGGTATCCAAAATTCCGCAGTGAAGACCTTTCAGCTTCCGGACATATTCCGATGTCGTGGTTGCCACGCCGGATGCGTGCTGGATCAGGTTTAACGCTACGCGTTCACCCGAAAGGATGCCTCTGGCCGGACCGGATACCTTTCCCAGAATTGTTCCCGCCGTTTGGTAGGACCCTTCTTCCACGTACAACGTCACTTCGATCGAAGGGTCGATTTTATGGAAAAGGATCTGAAGAAAAGGGAGGGCGGCGAGGACGCCTGCTTGCTTTAAGACGATGCGCGCTGAGATGATCGCACTTTCGGGGACGAGCACATCTGTGGTAATATCGCCTGAGCGCAGGTCTTCTTCAATCGAGATATCGATCAAGCGTTCAATCTCTTTTTGGAGATACATGAGGTGTTCCCGTCGTTACAATTGCAACCAAACTTTCCAAAGGAAAATTCTACCGGATCAAGAGGATAACAGGCAAGATTTTTATCAAAACAAAGAAAGGCCATTTCCTCATTTAGAAAATGGCCTTTTTCTTTTGAATTTAAAGTGTGGACGGAAGAAACGAAATTAAAATTTACGACCCCAAGACATGCCGAACATCCACTTTTCCCCTTCGATATCCACTTCACCACCACCTAGATCATCGGGGATGGAGTCACGTCCATGGACAGTGGATTTAAAACCATACGCACCAAAGAAATTGATTTCGTTGAGACATCCGCAAGCCATCGTTCCGCCCCAGGTGACATAATTTTCCAGGACGTTGGGCACCAGCGTATTGGCCAGCGTTTCGCTGCTCACGATCGGAGTTCTGTGGTGCCACCAGCCAACGCGGAAAGCGAAATCATCATCCCACTCCCATTCGAGTCCAAAGCGAAAGATTGTCTGGTCCCTCCATCCGAGGCCAACTCCGTCTTTTGTTCCGAACCCGAACTCTTCTTCAAATGCGGGAAGAAGCTTTTGACTCAAGGGGCGAATTTGATTGTACTGGACATGTTCAACATCAAATTCAGCGAAAAGGCCGCAGACCATCTGAATTTCAAGGCCTGCAAGATAGCGGGCGGGGAGTTTAAGCAGCGCTCTGTCTGCGACTGAGCCACGGTAATCATTGAATTTTCCAATGATCCAGTCGACGGGAGGCGAGTAAGAAAGACCCAAGGTAACTCCGTAAGCCAAATGACTGATCCAGCCGACAGTCGCGCCGATCGCGCCGGCATAGTCGTATCCCTTATTGGTAAACTGATTGGGGTTGTTCGTGTAAAAATCATTGGCAAAATCCTCAAGCCCGTTGATCTTCAAGCGGTGGCCGTGGAAATCAAGGGTGATCCCAAGCGCATGGTCACAGCCGAAAAGGATTGACCATGAGGGGGATGCGACATAATGAAGGTATTCGAGTCCGAGGTTGCTGGAACCGAACAGAAAGTTGGGCGTATCGTAATCGACTTTATAATACTCCTGGTTGTAGATCACAAAACCCCAGGTCATTGTGCATTCGCACATCACTTGGTTGACGCCGAATTCAGGGACAAAGAGGTCGCGTCCATTGACAAAAGGATCATACACTCCATCGATATTGTCATTATCTGAATAGGTATGGCGTCCCAGGTTGTGGATCCAGGTAAGCCCAAGGTCCCAGCGGTTTCCCACGAATGCGGCGGCGGCTGGGTTGTATGCGATTGTCATCGAGTCTTGCGGAGAGGCGACGACAGCTCCTGCGCGTCCCAAAGCTTTGGGGCTTTTATAGAGGTTGGCCTCGATCGGTCCCGTCAGGAAGTACGGGAGAAGTGCCAGGGCAAAAGGGACTGTTTTGCGTATAAAGTTCATTGGTGGAGGCCTCCATTACAAATACCAAGCTATAATCTGATACTGGATTAGGTCGAAAAAGTAAACTTTTTCTTAACTACAGGAGTTTTTTGTAGAGCTCTCGTTTTGGAAGCCCTGACTTTTCTGCGGCGAGCTTTAAAGCGTCTTTGGATGATAATTTGAATATCTCCTGGAAGTGGGAGACAAGTTCTTCTGGAGAGAGTTCTTGCCAGATCTTTTCTTCTATCCCTCCCTGGATCAAGAGGACGATTTCACCTTTGGGTGGCGTTGCCCGGTAGCGCTCAAGAACCGTTTTGATATTTCCTGTGCTGTACTCTTCAAATTTTTTCGTCAGTTCGCGGCAAACCGCTACTTGCGCCTCTTCGTGCAATCGATGTATCGTTTCCAGCGTTTCCACTAGACGGTGAGGGGATTCATAGGCCGCGGTCGTTCCTTGGTAAAGGAGGGCTTCGATGATCACTTGCTGCAGCGGTCCCCCTTTTTTAGGAAGGAAGCCGACAAATTGAAATTTTTCTGTCGGGAGTCCGCTTCCGGATATCGCTGTTGTCACTGCGCACGAGCCGGGAAGGGATGAGACCGGGATCCCTTCAACACGGCATCGGCTGACAATGCGGAAGCCCGGATCTGAAATGGAGGGCGTTCCTGCATCTGAGATCAGTCCGATCGTTTGTCCATTTTTTAAAGCGTTAACGATCTCATCTTCCCTCGATGCTTCATTGAACTGATGATAGCTTTTAACAGGAGTCGCGATATCATAATGGCGGAGAAGCGTTTGGCTGACACGGGTGTCTTCGCATAGGATCAGGTCGCAGTTCTGGAGGGTTTCCACTGCGCGGAAAGTGATGTCTTTGAGATTGCCGATTGGAGTTGGGATTAAATAGAGCATCTGAATAAAAAATAAGGTGGCACCCAGATTCGAACTGGGGATGGAAGCTTTGCAGGCTTCTGCCTTACCACTTGGCCATGCCACCTTTAAAGGGGTTTAGTTATAACGTAAACAGTTAAAAACGGTCAACCCCAAATTTAGAAAACTTTTCTTACGCAGGAAGAGGTTTCAGGCCCATAATATTTCTGGAAAGTTTTTTCCAGTGACGCCAATCGGATTTTAGATTGCGTTTAAGGTCTCTGATCTCTTTTTTCAGGCTGATGAGGAGCTCGCGTTTCTGCTCTTTTTTGGCCGCGCGGTATTTCTCTGATAACTTTTTAAAGTCAGCAATCTGCTCGAGTATCCTGTCAGAAAGTTCCTGGATATTTTTTTCGAGTTCATCCTTTTTTACATACCAAAGGTCTGTCAGCTGCTTTGAAAGGACATCTTTACGCTCTAAGATCATTTTTTTCTTGATCGTATAAGGGTCCATCCGCTTGAGGTCTTTTGTCAGGCCGATTTTGTTCAAAGTCCAAACAAGCCATTTCGTCGGATCGAAGTGGTACCAGCGGATACCGTTGCGATAGTCGTTTGCGTAGGTGTGGTGGTAGTTGTGATAGCCTTCGCCGAAAGTCACAAGGGAGATGACGAAATTATTGACAGCGGTCTGTTCTGTGCAGAAAGGCTTATCCCCCCAGGTGTGGGCAAGAGAGTTGATGAACCAGGTAAAGTGGTGCAGGAAAAAGAGCCTCAACCAAAGAGAAATTACAAAGGCGCCTAAATAGTCGTTCAAAAGCCAGCCGACCAACAGTGTCGCGATCGCGTTTGTCCCTATCATCATGAGCGGGTAGTAGCGATGCTGGAGCATCACAAGCTTTTTTCGTTCGAGGTCAGCTACCAGTCGGGATTCGATTTTTCTTGGCTTCTCAATGATCCAAAGACAGTGGGCGTACCAGAATCCTTTCTTGATTGAATAGGGGTCTTCATCGGTATCCACATGCGCGTGATGGAGCCTGTGGTCGAATGACCAGCGCAGCGCGCTTCCCTGAGCTGTCATCGATCCAAGGAAAACGAGGATCGCTTCAATAATTGGATGGGCTTTGTAAGATTTGTGGGAAAAGTATCGATGGTAGCCGGCAGTGATGCTGAGCCCAGTCAGCCAAAAGAGCGCGAAGCTGGTCAGGACCATTGCCAATGATGGCGTATGGTAGTAAAAGTAGAAGGGGAGAGCGACTAACAGAGCTACGTGGTAGATAATGATAAAAGCCGCTGGGCCCCAGTTGATTCCTCTTGATGTATCAATCATGACATTAATTCCCATCGATTAATTGATTCTAGATTGTAAATTATACCTTTTTTTCTTTGAATTGTCCAGAAAAGTTGAAAAAAAAGGACTCTAGTGAGATTCTACGTCTTTGAACTGATTTGAACAGTCGCATTTGTGGCTTTTTATTCAAATTTGTTCTCTAACTCCCTCTAGCCGAAAATATTAGATCATGATCCTGATTTTTCTGGAATTTTTACGCAGTCATTTTTTGATCAAAGTCCCCGCAGCCTTCTTTTATACGTCGACCCGGATGATGTTGGCCGCAATGACGACCCTGTTTATCAGTATTTTTTTTGGGCCTTGGTTCATTCGCAAGCTTTATGAATTGAAGATCGGCCAGTCGATCCGGATGGAGGAGTGTCCTCTTCTGGGGGAGCTGCATGCAAAGAAGAAAGATACGCCGACAATGGGAGGCCTCCTGGTCCTGTTTTCCATGGTGGTCGCATTGCTCCTTTGGATGGACTTGTCCCACGCGTTTACCCTTATCCTGTTGATCTCAACGCTCGTTCTGGGTTTTTTGGGAGGGCGTGATGATTATCTCAAATTAAAGTACAAAAATACGAAAGGGCTCTCAGGAAAGAAAAAACTTGCGATCCAGCTCCTTTTGTCCGGTTTCATCGCCTGTTATCTGCTTGTCCCTGCCGTCAGTGAGTTTTTTCATGTCGGCGATTGGTATGAGCCGCCGACAGTCAAAGAAGAGATGATGGGAAACGACCATTCAAAACCGATCTCTTTGCAGAACTACGTTTCCAGATTATATTTTCCCTTTGTCAAGGACCCTGTCTTCATTTTTTCGGGGGCTTCTTTACTGGTCATCTTTTTCCTGATCATGATCGTGATTACCGGCTCCTCAAATGCGGTCAACCTGACAGACGGACTGGACGGGCTTGCGGCCGGATGCCTGCTTATGGTTGCCGTTTGCCTTGCGCTTATCGCATTTCTTTCCAATCACCTGGATCTTTCCCAATACCTGAATATCCTCTATGTGGAAGGCAGTGGTGAAATCGCGGTTTTTCTCAGCGGTTTTGCCGGGGCCTGTCTCGGATTCCTTTGGTACAACGGCCATCCAGCGCAGGTATTCATGGGTGATACGGGTTCGCTTGCATTGGGCGGACTGATCGGGATTTGCGCTGTCCTGTTAAAGAGGGAGTTCCTCCTGGCGATAATAGGGGGGGTCTTTGTCGCAGAAGCGGTCTCTGTGATTGTGCAGGTGGGGAGCTATAAGCTTAGAAATAAAAAGCGGGTGCTCCTTTGCGCTCCGCTTCACCATCATTTCGAATATAAAGGGTGGGCCGAGACAAAAGTCGTCATTCGCTTTTGGATCGTTTCGCTTTTACTGGCAATGATCGGATTATTGTCATTGAAATTTCAGTAGTCATTATGAATGTACTTGTTATTGGACTTGGAATCAGCGGACGCTCAGCGGCGACATTTCTGCTTAATCGGGGTGCTCGTGTCTCAGCAATAGACAGCCGGGCAGACACCCTGAAATCGGATCCGATCGTTGCACAACTGCTGGACCGAGGGCTTTCATTGATCTCGGAAACCTCTCCTGTTTCACCCGACCGTTTCGATCAGATTGTGCTATCCCCCGGAGTTCCACCTTCCCATCCTCTCATTAGGGAAGCGAATCGGAGAGGAGTCGAAGTGATCGGGGAAGTGGAGCTCGCCTGCCGGAGCCTGACACAGTCAGTCATCGCGGTGACGGGGACAAATGGCAAAACAACGGTGACTCAGCTGATCGGCCATGTTCTTAATGCGTGCGGGAAGCCTGCAAAAGTGCTTGGAAACGGGGGCGTCCCTTTAGCGGCTGAAGTGGATGAGCTCCAAGGAGAAATTGTCGTTTGTGAACTCAGCTCGTATCAACTTGAAACTTTATCCAGCAGGGTGATCGATGCTGGAGCTGTCTTGAACATCACGCCCGACCACCTCGACAGATACTCGGATATGGATGCGTATGCAAAGGCAAAACTGCGTATGATCGATTGTTTGAAACCCGGAAAAAAACTGTTTGTCTCAAAACAAGTGATTAATGACTTTGGTCATTTAATTTCGAATAGTAACAAAAATATTGAATTGATTATTGAAGATGATTATAACGGGTATTTCAACCATGACGATGAAAACAGGTTTGCTGCAAAAAAACTGTGCAGCGAAGCGGGTGTGCTCTCTGAAGAATTTGATCGTACTGCGCAGGGGTTTATAAAGCCTCCCCATCGGATAGAGTTTGTACGGAAGCGAAAAGGGGTCAGTTATTTTAATGACAGCAAAGGGACCAACCTTGATGCCGTGAAACGCGCAGTGGAAAAAATGGAAGGGGGCGTGGTCCTCATCGCCGGCGGGAAAGAGAAAGGGACGGGGTTCACGCAATGGATCGGCCCGTTCAAAGGAAAAGTCAAAGCAATTGTTGCCATTGGAGAAGCGAGAGGATCGCTTGTCAGGGAATTGGGAGATGAATTTAAGGTGATTGAGGAAAAAGATCTCAGATCGGCAGTCCGGACGGCATCTTCCATTGCGAACGATGGGGACAATGTGCTACTCTCTCCAGGTTGTGCGAGCTTTGATATGTTCAAGAACTTTGAAGAGCGGGGCAATCATTTTAAGGAATGTGTGACGTTACTTGATTAACGGGGGTGATAGGAATGAGTCGCAGGGATACGATAATAGTTGCAGTGTTGGTCAATACAGGGTTATTGGGCGTTTTGTTTATGATGGCCCTGCATACGGATGTAGAGGAGCCCTTGCTGACAACGGGCGAGATGACAGAAGAGGTCCAGCATATCGAAACGGCAGTTGTCGATCAGGTGCCTGAACCGAAGAAAGAGATCGCATACTCCGATAATGCTCCGCGCGATGAGATCGACCAGGTCTTGGAAAAATATTCCGTCCAAACATCCGCCCCTATCGGGATCACCACTCAGCGTCAGGAAAACCCGAACGAACTGACGCTTCCTCCTCAACGCAATTTGTTGAGCAAAGAACAGCCTAAGTATGTCGAGGTCACCGTTAAAAGAGGGGACTACCTGGAAAAAATCGCCAAGGCAAACGGAACGACGGTTTCAGAAATCAAGCGTTTCAACAACCTGCCCTCGTCCCGCATCGATATCGGTCAAGTCTTGCGTATTCCGATCCAGGACAAGACCAGTCCAATAGCACAAAAGTCTAAGGCTCCCGTTCAGCAAGATCCGGAATATTATACTATGCTCAGCGGCGACAATCCCTGGAAAATCGCGAAAAAATTCCGCGTTGGTTTTAATGAGCTTCTGAAAATGAACGATTTAGATGAAGAGAAAGCAAGGAATTTAAAACCTGGCGACGTTCTTCGTGTACGATGAGCCCGCTTCGCTTGCTCCTGTTTACAGTCTCAGCGTCGATCTTTGCTCTCGGGCTCGTGATGATATTCAGCACAACTTCTGCCGAAATTCTTGACCACGCGCTGGATAAAAACACCCATCAGGCACTCATCAAACAATTGATCTATGCAGTAGCGGGAGGAGTGTCGGGATACGCTGCCTGGAGGTACGGGTACCAGAAGTTGTTGCAGATCAGCCCTGTTCTTCTGATCATTTTTTCTATTTTTCTATTATTGGCCTTGGTGCCGGGGATTGGTAAAGAGGTCAACGGTTCGCGAAGGTGGGTATCTTTAGCGGGGTTTTCTTTTCAGCCCTCAGAATTCGTCAAATACCTCGTTCCTATGGTGTTTATTCAACGGCTGCTCATGTGGAGAGGCGAGGAACTCACTTTTCGGTCGTTTTTTTTAGGGATCCTCCCTTTGGGAGTCCCTCTGGCATTAATTCTTGTGGAGCCGAACAACGGGACCGTTGGGGTGATCGTCATCACCTTGGTTATGCTTTTTTTGCTAACCAGGGTTCCGTTGAAATTTTGGGCCCTGCCCTTAGCGGTAATTGGGATCGTGGGCGTCGGTTTCGCATCTCAACTGCCTTATGTACAAGGAAGGTTGAAGGTTTATCTCAATCCTGAGCTGGACATCCGTGGACGGGGGCACCAGCCCCACCAGGCAAAGATCGCTTCAGGTTCAGGCGGACTGCTTGGCAAGGGTCCTGGAAAGAGCTGGCAAAAGCTGAGTTATCTTCCTGAAGCGCAGAATGACTATATCGGAGCGATCTATGCCGAAGAATTTGGTTTTCTTGGGGTCATTCTCCTGATCAGTTTGTACATGTCTTTTGCTACGATCGGCTTTTACGCAGCAGGTCGGTCAGAAGAGCTCGGAGGATTTTATTTGGCCTCGACAGTCACTTTTTTAATTACGTTTCAGGCTTTTATGAATCTCGGTGTTGTCTCAGGCCTTCTTCCCAGTACGGGGTTGAACCTCCCGCTGTTCAGTCAGGGCGGGTCTTCGCTCATTGCGAACTTTACAGGACTCGGCATGTTGTTCAGTGTCGTTTCTCCAAGAGAGGATTTTAATGGATAATCGCAAAGTCATCATCGCTGCAGGCGGAACCGGAGGGCATCTGTTCCCTGCCATCTCTTTGGCGCATCAGCTGGAGCAAAGGGGGGACGCTGTCCTATTTGTCGGCGGAAATTTATCGAATAACCCATTTTTTGATCAGACACGGTTTGCTTTTCGTGAAATTTCCTGCGCGCGCCCGACGTTCAAATCTCCAGCGTTCCCTTTGGGGATTGCAAAAGGAACATGGCAAAGCCTTCGCATATTTAAAGAGTTCAACCCCAATTTTTTGGTGGGATTTGGCAGCTACTATACGTTTCCATCATTGATCGCGGCAAAAATGATGAAGATCCCTTATGTGATTCATGAGCAGAATAGTGTCCCGGGCCGTGTCAACCGCTTATTTACCCAGTCCGCCTGTTTTACTGCCGTGCATTTTCCTTCCGTCATCGAGAAGATCAAGGGAAACTGCCATATCGTCGAGATGCCATTGAGGCCTGGATTTAACGCCCATTGGGGAAAAGAGGAAGCGAAGCAGGCATATGGGCTTTCACCTTCCCTTCCCGTGATTTTAGTCTTTGGGGGGTCGCAGGGGGCTGAGGCGATCAATCAGCTTCTGTTCGATTCGGCAAGTGGATTAAAACGTTTTCAAGTGCTTCATTTTACAGGAACAGAGCAATGGAACGTCAGGTTAACAGAACACTATCGGGAAGTTGGATTAAAGGCAGTTGTCAAACCCTTTGAAAAAGAGATGGCAAAAGCCTGGGGCGCCGCTGATCTTGTTGTATCCAGAGCAGGCGCCGCCTCAATTGCAGAGCAGCTGGAGATGGCTGTTCCAGGAATCTTAATCCCTTACCCATACGCCACAGACGGACATCAGGATGCGAATGCCGACTATCTTGTCTCAATGGAGGGGGCTGTCAAGGTTCCGCAACATCTGTTAAACCCGGAAACGTTTCCTGAAATTGTTGACTCAATTTACCCCAATCTAGATCATATGCGCGATGCTTTGATCGGGCAAAAAAAAGAGAAGCTGCAGCTAATTGATTGTTTGGAGGTGTTGTGAAAAAGAAATATCATTTTATAGGAATTGGAGGAATTGGGATGAGCTCGCTTGCGCGTATCCTTCTGGAAAGTGGATATGACGTGAGCGGGAGCGATATTTCTGCAACGCCGATTACAGAATCCCTCCGTTCGCTTGGCGCCAACATCTCATTGGGACAAAAAGCCGAGAACGTCTCTCCTTCGCAAACGGTAGTGTTCAGCACCGACATCAAAGCAAACAATCCCGAGTATCAAGCGGCGGTCGAACTCAAGTGCGAGATGATGCACCGCTCTGATTGCCTTCTTCAATTGACGAAGGGGAAGAAAATTCTGGCTGTCGGGGGAACGCATGGGAAAACCACAACCTCTTCCCTTTTGGCCTGGGTAATGGAGGTTTGCGGATTAAGTCCCACTTTCGCTATCGGAGGCATCGTCACAAACTTCAGCACGAATGGGAAAGCTGGCGAGGGGCCCTATTTTGTCGCCGAAGCAGATGAAAGCGACGGAACGCTTGCCAAGTATTGCTCCCATGGTGGAATTATCACCAATATCGGCTTGGACCACATGGACCACTATCAAACCGAAGAGTCCCTGCTCGACTGTTTTCGCACGTTTTTCTCCCAAGTTCAAAACAGAGGCCTTTGTTTCTGGTGCGGAGATGATGAACGTCTGAAAAAGATGAATCCCGCTGGGATCACCTACGGATTCGAACAAGGGAATCAGCTCAGGGCGGACAATTTCAGACAGGATGGATGGAGGAGCACCGTTGACGTGGCGTTTGAAGGGCGGAAATACGCGGATATCGAAATTTCGCTGGCAGGCCGGCACAATGTCTTGAACGCGGTTGCCGTTTTTGGACTGGCATTGAAACTTGGTGCAAGGGAACCAAAAGTTCGAGAAGGGTTGAAGTCTTTCAAAGGGATCGCGCGCCGATGCGAGATCAAAGGGGAAAAAAACGGGATTTTGTTCCTGGATGATTATGCACATCATCCAACTGAGATACGCGCGACCTTGAAAGCGATTCGGGATGCCAATCCCCATCGGCGCATTGTCGCTGTTTTTCAGCCTCACAGGTACACGCGCACGCGCGACTGCATGGGAACCTATGGACAGATCTTCAACTCTGTTGATCAAGTGATCGTGACCGATATCCACGCAGCGGGGGAGAGTCCGATCCCAGGAGTTGAAGTACCTGTGATTTTAAGCGAGCTTCAGAAGGATTCGCTGGCCAACTGCAGTTATTTGCCGAGGGACGGGCTTTCGAGAAAACTTCCCAGCATACTTGAAAAAGGCGATGTCGTTGTCACGCTGGGCGCTGGAAATATCACTAAAGTGGGATCAGAGACCCTTGAAACCTTTGCTGAAGAAACCTAGGTTTACGTTCAAAAAGGCGCTGGCGGTCATCGCTGTCGTCACAGTTGTTGTTTCCGGAGGTGCTGCGTTGGGGGTTTTATACTACACCCATATCCACGAAACCCAACTGGCGGATCCCGCGTTTGCCTTGAGATATCTGAACCAGAAAGGGGAACTCCCTTCTCATTATATTGAGGAGATCCTCGACCTTTGCGTGGACAAAACGCTCAATATTCATGAGTTCAATACAGCTAAGGCCAGGAAAAAGCTGCAGGGCCATCCATTGATCAAGTCTGCCGAAGTCAAGAAACAGATGCCCGATTCCTGCCTGGTCGTCTATCAGTTGTACGAGCCAGTCGCTTTGGTATCGGATTGGGACAATGCGGCCATTGACCGCGACGGAAGGATCATCCCATTCCATCCCTTTTATCCCCCTGAAGGACTCCCAATTGTCACGATTGGAGAAGTTGAACATCCAAAATGGGGGGAGAAGCTAAGGCTTTCCCGAGTACACTTGGCCTTGAAAATGTTACGGACGCTTCCACTTCAAGATCTGGAAAATCTGGATGTATCCCGGGTAGACCTTCCCAGCTTTGGACAGAGGGAGATTATCGTTACTCTTACTGATGGCATTTTAAGGTTGAATCCAGACGACTGGAAAGAAGCATGGGGACATTTCTTGAAGATGCGCAGCCTCCTGGACAGCAGGTCCAAGCCTGTGGTCGATTTAAGAATCCCGAATATTGCCTTGCTTCAAGAACAGTAATATTGTGGATTATCAGATCATTTGATAATGTTTCAAAAAAAGGAAGCGAATATGTCTGAATTTATCGAAGTGCATTGGACAAGCGGATCAATTGATGAAGCCAGGCGTGTCTGCCGTTATCTCGTGCAGGAGCGTCTCGTCGCATGCGCTCAGATCATCCCTTGGATCGAATCTCTTTACATGTGGAACAATCAGCTCGAAACGACACAGGAAAGTAAAGTCGTCCTGAAAACTTCAGCCTCCCTCTTCGACACGATCAAAGAGGTGATTAAAGAGAATTCTTCCTACGATGTGCCGGAAATCACCTATATTGTCATCGAAGGCGGGAATCAAGAGTATCTGGACTGGCTGAACGAGAGTGTTTCGGTCTCGAAATAATTTTCTCTAAATTATTTGATATCAACGGTTAGTGAATTTTTTCTTTCTGCATTTTTTTTTCTATTGTTTAAAAAAATCATTATGTTATTTTCAGGAACGGGTCGGAGGAAAACCTAACATAAGGAATGTGCTATGGTAGCACTTAACAAAGTGATTATTGCAGGAAGGCTGACACGTAAGCCGGAATTAAGAAAAACACCAAACGGAGCGTCGGTGACCGATTTGCTCGTTGCTCTCAATCGGGAGTTCACAACATCTTCAGGCGAAAAGCAGCAAGAAGTGTGTTTTGTCGATGTCGTTGTCTGGGGTAGATTGGCTGAAAACTGTACAAGCCAATTGGATATCTCTTCCCCGGTATTAGTCGAAGGAAGGCTGCAACTTGATGTTTGGCAAGGGAAAGAGGGAGATAAGCGGTGTAAATTGCGCGTTGCCGCTGAGCGCGTGCAGTTTCTGGAAAAGTTGGAGAAGAAACATTCGCAGGATGAGACAAGTTCTCTTGCGGATTCTTACGCTTTAACATAGAATGTCAGCCTTCATCCAACATACCCTTGTAAGATGTGGCGTGAAATAAAAAAAGTTCTTCAGGAACATGAGTCTTTCCTTATCTCGACACATGTCAATCCCGACGGTGACGGCGTGGGATCGGCGTGTGCCCTTTCGGACTTGTTGCTCAATATGGGCAAACGGGTGCGCTTCGTTTGCGATAGCGCTTTTCCCGAGAAGTTCTCTTTTTTAAATTTCAACGGCATACAGGAGTCATTTGACCCTGAGGAAGACTATTCCGATATTGAGGTCGCCATCATGGTTGACGCCCACTCAACCACGCGAATGGGAAGAGTGGCGCAAATTTTTCAGCAGCCTGATATCATTACAGTGATCATCGACCACCATCAATCTCTTGAAGACCACAATGAATATTGTGCGATCGACCCTGATGCATCTTCCACTGGGTCAATGATCTACACGCTGTATAAAGAGTGCGGGTATGAGCTGACCCGCGAGGCGGCGATGGGATTGTATGTCAGCGTGATCAGCGATACAGGGAGATTTTGTTATTCATCCACTGATCGTAAAGCGCATAAGATCGCCGAAGAATGCATGAAGAGGGGGGTGGACCCCGATTGGATGTACTCCCACATCTACCAGCAAGTGTCCCTTCCCGAATTCAAAGTTTTTGCTAAAGCCTTGCAGCACATGGAAGTGCATTTCAATAACAGGGTTATAGTTCAACAGATTTTACTTGAAGACTTTGTCGGGGTGCCTGATGAGGTGCAGGAGGTGATGCAGAGCGATCTGGAGTATTTCCATGAGTTCAACAAGATCATAGCTGGTGTCGATTGCATCGTTTTGCTTTGTGAGAGGCCAAACAACCAAATTCGCGTGTCCCTCAGAGCTTCCGGGGATTTCAGGGTTGACAACATCGCCAACACTTTTGGTGGAGGAGGTCATCCAAAGGCTGCGGGAGCGAATTTACCGGGAACAGTAGAAGAAGTGAAAGGTAAAGTGCTTGCGGAAATTCGCCGCCATCTGGACATTAACGCTCTACCGTGTCATGATTAGTAGAGTTTAAGTAAAAGGTTTGCGCCATTGTCTAGTCAGACGCCTACACTAGAAAAAGAAGATATAGAGAGAATTTTTCTCGGATTTGCCGTTGAAGCGCAAAAACAGATGTCTGAAGACATCTACATGCCCAAAAAAAAGGTGATCGTCCTTTCAGGGCCGACAGCATGCGGAAAAAGCGATTTTGCCATTGAATTGGCAAAAAGTTTGAACGGTGAAATTATTTCAGCCGACTCCATGCAGGTTTACCGAGGCATGGATATCGGAACAGCTAAAGTCTCTTACGAACAGCGTCAGCAGGTTCCTCATCATCTCATTGACATCCGCGAGGTGAGGGACAACTTCAATGTCGTGGATTTTTATTATGAGGGGAGGCAGAAATGTCAGGAAATCCATGCGCGTGATGCTATCCCGATAGTCGTCGGGGGCTCAGGTTTTTATGTGCATTCCTTTTTATACGGCCCTCCTAGCGGTCCGCCATCCGTTCCCGAGCTGCGTCGTTCTTTGCAGAAAGAGATGAAAGAGATCGGCGTGGAAGAGATGTTTGAAAAGGTGCGCCAGCTCGACCCTCAATATGCCAGCACGATTACAAAGCATGACAAGCAGAAGATTATTCGTGCGCTGGAAATTATGACGTTAAGCGGGAAGCCTGTAAGTCGACATTCATGGAAAGGACGAAAAGTTCCTCAAAATTTTGATTTCCGCTGCTGGTTCCTCTATCGACCGAAAAGTCTGTTGTATCAGAGGATTGAAGAGCGGTGCGAGCAGATGGTGGCGAGCGGCTTGCTTGAAGAGGTCAAAGCATTAAAAGAGGTGGGATTGCTGGAGAATTCCTCTGCTTCACAAGCGATCGGCTATCGTCAGGCGTTGGACTATTTGGAGACAGAGCAGACGAGCTCAGATCATTGTAAATTTATGGAAGCCTTCAAGCAGGCGTCTAGAAAATATGCCAAACGGCAATTTACCTGGTTTCGCAGGGAGCCTCTTTTTCGCTGGCTGGATCTGGATATGCACGACCCCGAGGTGGCAAGAGAGATGATCCGCCAGGATTTTGAGCTCTGTACCTGAATCGATTTCATTAAAAAGACTGTAAATTCAGTTTATATCTTTGTCTATTCTTTACAGTTAAAAATAATTTTTTAAAAAAAAATATTATGATATAATCAAATAAAGATAAGGTTAATATAATTTTTTTAAATAGGGAGTAAATGATGGCATCGCATATTGGAAATCGTGAGATTCAGGACTTAATTGTCGCGCAAAACTTTGATAGGCTTGACCGTATGTTGGATCAGGGAGAAATAAAAGAACGAGATGTTCTTCAGGCAGCTCAAACGATATTGGCCAATAATCGGGAACTTCCTTCGGTGTCAAGTCCATCGGTGTCGGGGTCGTCTGTGAAACATTTTTTTCAGAGATTAAAAAACAAGGTGACATCGAAAAAACATCATCCTTCTATTCAAAGGGCATTTGATAAGGCTTTGAAAAGTCATGAAGTAAAAACGAAGGGGACTGATGGATTGGATTCGGCCCATCAAGAATTGGCAAAATATGTTGATCTTGAAACAGCTCATGATATTGGAAGCATTACGGTAGATACTGTGCATTCCAAACTTACAAAGATCAGATCCTTAACTCGAGGTTTTACGACACATACTCTCCCTGATTATAAACGGGATGAAAATGGAGAGGTACTCAGGGACACCGATGGAAATCCGGTTCGGAAAGAAAGGAAAGATGAATGGCTGTTAGATCCGGATGCAGCTGGACGATTTACGAATTTTCAATACGTTGTAATCGTGCAATCTCGCCATAGTGAAGCTCGAGGAACTGTCTTTGCAGGAATCCCTCGATCAATGGAAGAAAAAGATGGTCAGATCACCCTTGTGTTGGACAATTGCGCTTCCAACAATAAAGGCCATGAACAGGGAAGTAAAACAAGAGTGACATTTCCAAAAAATCATGAGGACGCCGGAGATCTGTCCACATATGTGGTTCTTGTTAAAGGCACAGAAGGTGATAGTGATGGTTCTTTGACAAAAGCGGCAAGACAATAAGAGCTCATTTGAGTAGAACTGCTTCATCCATATCTAAATTCCCGAATTTTGAAGATAATCTCTATACAATTATCTCTGAATTGCATAGAATTTTACAACAACTGCAGTCAAAGAAATTAGTAGAGCTATGGATAAGTCTTCTTCAAATGAAACATTACACTCCTCAAACGATTTGGAACATCTAAGCGATGAGATCAGCGAGATGAAAAATCCCGCTGACAAGCTTAAAAAAACCATCGAACTGATGGAATACTCCATTTCTCAAAAAGGACAACCTGATTTCAAGACGTTTTGGAATGCCAGAGAAAGCTGTCTCGCATTGTTCAAAGAGGATATTCCTCCTCCGGTGCGTTCAGGCTACTGGCAAAGATATCGGGAACTCACCCAGCAAGCGAGATCGTTAAAAGAACATTTCGAAGAAGAGTCTTCTTTTGCTTTGGAGCAGATTGAAAAGGCGATCGAGGCGATCGAAAATGAAATGCGCGACCTCGAAACGCATGTGGAAGAAGCTGAACTGACCGATTTTCCCCAACTTTTTCCTCCTTTAAAAGCGAACCGCGACCTGTATCTCGGACTTCAAAAAGAGATCAACTTCCTGAATGCCTACGCGTCACGCATCAATGCCTTGCGCAAAGAAGTTGTCAGCACAAAAATGAGGATCAGGAAGAAAAACCGATTCTTCGAAAGATTGTCCGAACTTGGCAACCAGGTGTTTCCAAAACGGAAAGAACTGATCGAAGAGCTCAGCAACCAGTTTGCAGGCGATATCGACCTCTACGTCGGCCAACGGTTCGGCCAGCTTTCCTCAGACCGCTCTCCTCACGTCTACCGCGAGGAGATCAAAGCGCTGCAGGCAGCTGCGAAGATGCTGAGCTTGAACGGCAAATCTTTTTCCGAAACGCGTAAAAAGCTCAGCGATTGCTGGGAAAAGATCAAAGAGATCGATAAACAGCGGAAAAAAGAATACGACGCAAAGAAAGAGACGTTCCAGAAAAACGCACAAGAGATCAGTGAAAAGATCTCGAATTATAAAGACGAGTATTCCGCTGAAGGGTTTTCCGTATCCGAAGCAAAGAAGAAACTGGATGAAATCCAAAAAGCGATGAAGGAAGCCGAGCTTGGCCGCGATGAAGTCAAACAATTGCGCTCTGAATTGACAGAAGCCAAACAGCCTTTGATCGATCTCCAAAAAGAAGAGGAGAAAAAGCGGCGTCAGATCCAACTGGAAAAAGAGGAGCAACGGCAATCTTCCATCCATCAAGTGGAAGAGAAGATTAGCGAGCTTAACCGCGACTATTCAGAAATGAAAGGGGATGTCCTCTGGGAATCCATCGAATCCTTGAAGACAGCAATTGATGAACTTCAACTTACCGCTAACGAGAAAGAGGAGAGGCTCCGGTCTATTGTTCATCTCGAGGACGCGGCAGTCGAAAAGAAAGAGAGTGAAGAGGTCCTCCCTAAAGATCCTTCTGAACTCAAGGACGTTCTTCAAAAACGTTTGCAGTTCAAACAAGAAAGGCGTAACGTCGTAAAAGATAAGCTTGAAGAATATCGGAAAGCGTGCGGCTCGTCCGGCCTGGATTTTGAGCAGTCGCTGTACTATAATCAACAACTGACGATAGAGAAAGAGCGCCTTGAAAAAATCTCAAACGACATTAAATCAATTGAAGAACAGTTATCTAAACTGTAGAGCATTTCTATTCGATCTGGACCACACGCTGCTGCATGCAAATACCAGTTTCAAATTCGGCTGGTATCTCTACCGGCAAAAAATCCTGCCTTTTTTCAAGATGCTCTATCTTTTCGGTTGCTACGGTATCCATCTATTGGGCGGGATCTCGATTCAGTCCCTGCATCGACTGACGATGCGGACTTTTTTCAAGGGAAGATCGATCAAAGAGATAAATAATCTTGCAAAATCGTTTCTTGATACACATCTTTTTTCCATGCAGAACGAACCGGTGATGTCTATTTTGCGCCGGGTTCAGCAAGAGGGGAAGTTTGTCGCCATTCTTTCCAGTTCCCCTGATTTTCTTGTCAAAGCGATCGCGGCAAGATGGAATGTCGGGAATTTTTTGGCAACGCGCTACGAGCTGAATTCCAGCGGGGTGATAGGAGGGATTGCCGTCTCTGTTCAAGGATGTGAAAAAGCTGAATATGTGAAAAAACTTGGTTATGACCCATCGGATGTGGCCGGATTTTCCGATAGCATCCATGACCTTCCGTTCCTAAAGGCAGTGGGTTGTCCCGTCGCGGTCAATCCGGACCGAAAGCTCCTGCGTACGTCGAAAAAGTTTGGCTGGGAAGTAATCTAAAATACTGATATTCAGTGTTCATTATTAATATATTTCATCTCTTTGGATATTTTTTCCTATATAAGCAATAATACGCACATTATTAAAGGAGAAAATCAGGATGGAAAGATTTCGCGCGATAGAAGCAGTTGCGGCACACAATGACAGTGAGCTAAGAAGAGCTCATGCGACAGGACGGGCGTCAGACCAGTTTGGCATGTATGTGTTCACGAGAAGCGTCATGCAGAAAATGCTTCCCAGAGAAATTTATCAAAACGTGATCGACGCAATGGAAGGGAAAGAGAAAATCCGCGAAGAATTCGCCGATCCCATTGCAGTTGCCATGAAAGAGTGGGCGATCAGCCTGGGCGCCACCCACTTTACCCATTGGTTTCAGCCGTTGACAGGAGCTTCCGCAGAAAAACATGATGCTTTCATCGAGTGGGAATCACCCGACCGAATGATCGAGCAGTTCACAGGGAAACAGTTGATTCAAGGGGAGCCGGACGCTTCTTCATTTCCTTCCGGAGGATTGCGCAGCACTTATGAAGCGCGCGGGTACACGGGATGGGACCCCTCTTCTCCAGTTTTTGTCTGGAAAGGCGGGGATGGGATCACGTTGACAATTCCATCTGTCTTTTTTTCATGGACCGGTGATGTGTTGGACAGCAAAATTCCCGTATTGAGGTCTGAAAAAAAATTGTCCGACGCCTGCCTCAGATTATTGAAGTTGACAGGGATTGACGCTGAGAGGGTGTTCACAACGATTGGTCTTGAGCAAGAGTACTTTGTGATCGACCAATCGCTGCGCAATCTAAGGCCCGACCTTGTTCTTGCCGGCCGAACCGTATTTGGCGCGCCTTCGCCTAAAGGCCAAGAACTTCAAGACCACTATTTTGGGTCCGTAAAAGAGAGGATCCTCTGTTTTATGCACGATTTTGAGAGGACCGCCCTTCATCTGGGGATCCCTGTCAAGACCCGCCATAATGAGGTGGCGCCGGCCCAGCACGAGGTTGCTCCGGTGGTCGAGCGCGCGTCAATGGCGATCGATCACAATATCCAGTTGATGGAATTAATGAGAAAAATCGCCATCCGACATCAATTGTCCGTACTCCTGCATGAAAAACCTTTTGAAGAGCTCAACGGTTCCGGGAAACACTGCAATTGGTCGATTGCCACGAATACAGGGATTAACTTACTTGATCCTACAGAGACTCCTGAAAACAGTTTGCATTTTCTTGTGTTGTTGGCCGCGATTTTACACGCTGTTCATCAACACGCTTCTCTTCTGCGCGCATCCATCGGCTCTGCAAGTAATGACCATCGTCTGGGCGGTCATGAAGCGCCTCCTGCAATCATCTCGGTGTATTTGGGAGAGGCTCTCGAAGCGCTTCTGGATAATATCGAAAAGCATGGGGTGCACAAGAGTAAATCGGGAAAGCACAAGTATGATCTTGGAATTAAAGAGTTGCCGGATCTAAGAAAAGACAATACCGACCGCAATCGCACATCGCCTTTTGCCTTTACAGGTAATAAATTTGAATTTCGGGCTGTCGGTTCATCGCAAAATCCCGCAAGCTCCGTCACAGTTCTCAACGCAATCGTTGCGACAAGTTTAAACGGCATGGTCGATGCCATCGATCAGAAGCTTGGAGGCAAAAAGCCGAAAAACCGCGAAGAGCTGATCGAAGTTGTGATCCCTGTTGTCCGCAATTTCTTGAGAGATTCCAAACCGATCCGTTTTTCAGGCGACAATTACTCGTCCGCATGGGCCAAAGAAGCGAAAAAAAGAGGGCTTCCCAATCTCGAAAAGTCAATAGACGCTTTCAAATCGCTCACCGCAAAGTCCACAATAGACGCTTTCGACGGGGTCCTGACTGCTCAAGAACTGAAAAGCCGATACGAGATCATGGCTGAGAACTACGGATTGACGGTCAATATCGAGGCAAACTTGATGATCGATATGTTTACAACCCAAATTCTGCCTGCAGCCTTGAAACAGTCCAAGCTTATTGCTGAGACGATCCATAACGTTTCCCATTTTGCAAAAAAGTCGGCGTTAAAGAATCAGGAACAGCATCTTCTCGATCTGAATGCGCTTATTGAAAAAGGACTGGAGCAAAAGAGCAAGCTTGCAAAAGTGCGGGAAAAAGCTGAGTCGTTAAATGGAATTAAGAAGGCAGAGGCTTATTGTAAACAGGTGTTACCTGAAATGGCGGCGTTTCGCAAGATTGTCGATGGCATCGAAAATATAGTTGATGACAGCCAATGGCCACTTCCAAAATATCGGGAGCTGCTTTTCCTTGTCTGATATGAAGCGTATAGGTTTTTTTGGAGGATCGTTCGACCCCGTCCATTTCGGTCACTTGAGAATGGCAAGGGAGCTCAAAGAGAAGAAACATCTGGACGAGGTGTGGTTCTCTCCCGCACGCATCAGCCCTTTCAAATTGGATACGCCGCCGCAAAGTGTGGAAAACCGTCTGGAAATGCTCCGCCTTGCCTTGAAGGATGAACCAGGATTTGAGATCTACCAAGAAGAAATCAGGCGGGACGGGCCGTCCTATACGATTGATACGATAGAAAATCTTCTTGAAATTGAGGGTTCACGGTTCTTTCTCATTTTCAGCGATGAATCGGCCCCGGGCTTCTTTCATTGGAAAGATGCGGAAAGGATCGTTGAGCTTGTCCCGCTGCTCATCGGCAGCCGATTGGGCGGCGACCCGCCAAAAGAAGGAAATGAAAAGATCCTCAAGGCGATGGAAAAAGGGTGGACGCCGACCAGCCCATTTAATATTTCCAGTACGGAAATACGCGAACGGTTGGTGAACGGAAAGGATTGTTCCTCCTATGTTCCAAGAAATGTATTAGACTTTATTTATCAAAATCATTTATACTCTTTGAGTTAGTAATAATATGGAAAACAAAGAAATTCAAATGCTGCAAGCTATCGCTCAAACAATTTATGATAAAAAAGGTTTTAATATCGTCGCCATCGACGTCCAGGAAAAGTCCTCTTTGACCGATTATTTTATTATCGCGGAAGGGAGTGTGGAAAGGCACGTGTCTGCACTGGCCAACTCTGTCAAAGACAAAGTCAAAGAGATGGGCGGCCATATTTTCCATATGGACGGTGATCAGTCGGGAGACTGGGTCGTCCTGGATTGCGGGCAGATATTGGTCCATCTTTTTGTGCCTTCCCTGCGTGAACACTATTCGTTGGAAGAACTTTGGCACGAAGGTGACATTGTCGATTTAAACATTCAAATTAAAGAAGCTTAGGTCATGACTGAACGAACTAGAATAGTAGTGACTGGATTAGGGGTCGTCTCCTGCCATGGAAATGATGTGGATCATTTTTACAACCAGCTGTTGGCTGGAAAGAGCGGAATATCGACGATCACAGGGTTTTCTACTGAAGATTTAGGGACAACTTTTGCCGGTGAGATCCGTGATTTCGACCCGGGCGAATACATGGATAAGAAGCAGGCGAGGCGCGTGGATAAATGCATCTCGTATGCAATGGTTGCCGGGAAAAAAGCTTTAGAGTCGGCCGGACTAAACGAAGAGACTTTAAAAAAAGTTGATTTGGAGAAGTGCGGCAGTGTGATCGGAAGCGGCATGGGAGGCATGGGCGTCTTTGTCGACGGAGTCCAGGCGATGTCGAAACAGGGGCCTAAACGGGTGACGCCTTTTTTCATTCCCTATATCCTGACGAATATGGGGGGCGCGCTGTTTGCGATGGACCTGGGCTTTATGGGGCCCAACTATTCGATTTCCACAGCTTGTGCGACAGGGAACCATTCGATCATTGCTGCCGCTAACCACATTGCGCTTGGCGATGCTGACGTCATGGTTTGCGGCGGGGTGGAAGCTGCAATTTTACCAATGGGAATTGCCGGATTCAACGCTTGCAAGGCTCTTTCAAAAAGAAATGACGAACCTGAAAAAGCTTCCAGACCTTGGGATAAGGGAAGAGACGGTTTTGTCATGGGAGAAGGCGCCGGAGTGCTGGTGCTCGAGCGGTTGGAGCATGCATTGGAAAGGGGAGCGCCTATCGTCGCTGAGTACCTGGGGCACGGGGTTTCTTGTGATGCCCACCACATGACTGAGCCGAGGCCTGATGGAAGAGGTATTGCGAAGTGCATGTTCAGCGCCCTGGATAAAGCAGGGTTGAAGCCGGAAGACATCAATTACATCAATGCCCATGCAACGTCAACTCCTGCTGGGGATATGGTAGAGGTCAACGCTTTGAAACGGGTGATTCCCGATCCATCCAAAGTTGTGATGAATGCGACAAAGTCTATGATCGGCCACGGACTTGGAGCTGCTGCCGGAATCGAGGCTGTTGTTGTCGCGAAAGCTATTCAGGAAGGGAAAGTGCATCCAACGATAAACTTGGAAAATCCTGAACCTGATCTGGGATTTCAAACGCCTACTCAAGCCTACGAGATGGATGTTAAAGTTGCAGTCTCAAATTCATTCGGGTTTGGCGGTCATAACGGTTCCATTATTTTGGGCCAGTATAAGGATTAGTGTTTTGTCTCTTGAACGCTCGTATGGAATTATCCCTTTTCGACGTGTCTTAGAATCCGTTGAGGTGTTGCTTGTCCAGCATCAAGCGGGGCACTGGTCTTTTCCCAAGGGGCGTCCAGATAGGGAAGAGCATCCGATCGATACAGCGCAACGGGAGCTCAAAGAAGAAACCGGCCTTGGGATCAAACGGTTGATCATTCCGGAAGACACCCTTTCCGAGTCTTATTTTTTCGATAGGGGAGAAGATAAAGTTCAGAAACGGGTCGAGTATTTCATTGCTGAAGTGGAAGGGGAGTTGGAAATCCAGGATGAAGAGCTTCGTGACAGTATCTGGCTGAAACCGGATGACATTGAAGATCAGGTCACCTTTCCCGAGTCAAAAAAAATCTGCCGGCAGGTGATCAACCTGCTCAACCAGCTTTAGTGGGTGTCTACAATCTAAACTTCATTTACTTTGTAGACACCCTCTCAGACATTAGGTAATCGCGCGCGTCTCGCCGAGCTGTCCAGGGGCTAGCTCGCCGCGCGCGATTACCTAATGTCTTAGTATCCACGTTCCGGTGCGTTATCTAGAATATTTCTGTTTGAAATTTTGACAAGGCCTGGGAGATTTTTTCCTGTAGATAACAGCTGGTAAATGCGCTCCAACTTTTCGCGAATTGAATAAATGCGTCACTGCTGCAATTTGACTGCAATGCCTTCAACGATTCTTTCAGCTCTTTTGCGCAAGGGGAGCCCCTGCTTTTAAGAATGGCGCACTCAACCATCTCTTCAATAAACGATTTCGGGTCGGATGATAGAGGCGGATGGATAGAAATGGAAAGTTTTGAGTTATCTTTGAATAATTTTGAAGCGATTTTGATCTGTTTGAGTGTGGGGTGCGGGGAATTGAGGAGTTCTTCAACAAAAAGGTAAGTTCCAAGTCCGGGAATTTTTTCACAATCTATCAGATCTATCCAACTGGAGGAGGGGGAATTTACGATTGGAGCCGTTTTTGTTGCCATTTCAATCTCCTCGGCTGAGGTTTTGGAAACAAAGTATCAAAAGGATAATTTTAAAGTAAAGTAATATCTCCACAAATAGGGGCCGTACCAGCAGATTGCTTGACCATAAAAGGGATTTTTTACAGAATGCATATAATAGATAAATTTACCTATTTTTCGTGTATACCGATACGAACGCCGCAGAATAAGAGATATTCGAACTATTGGACTGCAGGGAAAAACCGTCGGTATCCACCAAAGTCGCAAAAGACAGGAGTACGTTTGTGAAAAAGATTCTAGAGTTTCTACTAGTGACATCTCTTCGGATCGCTTTGTGGTTCAGGTATCGGATCAAAGTTAAGGGGCTGGAACATTTATCCAAAGAGAGCTTGAAAAACCCTGGAGGGGTTTTATTTCTTCCCAATCATGTCGCAATGGTCGTCGATCCCCTTTCCATTACGTTGACAGCCTGGAAAAAGCTCAAGATTCGGCCTACGATTGTTGAAACCTATTACTTTCTGCCTGTTGTCCATTCGGCGATGAAATTTGTTGATGCGCTTCCTGTTCCGGATTTTGAAAAATCCACAAACAGCCTGAAAAGAAAACGTCATGAAAAAGTGATGGAAGAAATGGT
The DNA here is from genome assembly GCA_964635295.1 of uncultured bacterium. GTDB lineage: Bacteria > Chlamydiota > Chlamydiia > Chlamydiales > Waddliaceae > Waddlia. The sequence goes on along the minus strand of CAZWOB010000002.1, from coordinate 57,301 downwards.
CAAAGGGCTGAAACAGGGAGAGAACTTTCTTATCTACCCTTCTGGGAGAGTCAAGCATACGCATATTGAAAAAATCGGTGGAGCGTCAGCGACCCATGAACTGATCCAAAATGCCCCCGAGGCAAATATTATCCTCGTGAGGATCAAAGGATTGTGGGGCAGCATGTTCTCACGGGCGCTGACCGGCACTTCTGTAGATATGTTTGAAAAAGTCAAAGAGGGATTTTGGATCTGTCTGAAAAACCTTCTCTTCTTTACACCACGTCGGGAAGTGACCATTGAATTCGAACCAGCCCCTTCCGATTTTCCCTATTCGGCCTCCAGGCTTGAATTGAACAAGTGGTTGGAAAATTATTATAATCGCCCGGACGGCCTGTCCAAGCAGGAGGGGGAGTACCCTGGAGAATCTCTCAAGCTTGTCCCATACAGCATGTGGAACGATGAGCTGCCGGAGATTAAAAAACCTAAGACAGTTTCACATGAAGAGGTTGTCCACTTGTCAGATATTGACGATGATCTGCAAGATAGGGTTCTGGACAAGCTTCATGAATTGACAGAGCTGGATCGAACCAGTATTACACCTGAGATGTCCCTGTCGTCCGACTTGGGCCTCGACTCATTGGATACGTCGGAATTAGCGACATTTTTGCAGGACCAGTTTGAAACCGGTCCCATCCCTGTCACTGAGTTGACGACAGTGGGACGGGTGATGGGGATCGCTTCGAAGAAGATCGAAATTGAAGAGGTCGGAAAAGAAGATAAAGAGGATACGGAAAACTGGTTTGTCAAGATTCCTCGCTACAAGGCGCAAGTTGCCCATGGAGAAACGATTCCAGAAGTATTCCTTCACAACTGCGAACGGATGGGCAACCAGCCTGCGTGCGCAGATACCCGAACTGGCGTGTTGAGCTACTCGCGCTTTAAATTGGGCGTGTTGGTGATGGCAGAATATATTCGGCATTTACCAGGCAAGTATGTGGGGATCCTTCTCCCTGCGAGCGTGGGTGCTTATTTGACTGTGCTGGCGACACAGATGGCCGGTAAAGTCCCGGTGATGATCAACTGGACATTGGGACCCAAACATTTGCGGGCTGTAAGAAAGATTTCTAATATTGAAGCTGTGCTAACGTCCTGGGCGTTTTTAGAGAAGTTGGATTCTGTCGACCTCAACGGCATCGATGACATTACGATCATGCTGGAAAGCGTTAAGAAGGAGTTTACTTTAAAAGATAAGCTGAAAGGCCTTTTCCGCTCCAAGCTCAGCGCGAAGCGGATTTTGAAAATTTTTGGAGTTGACGAGCTTAAAGGGAATGATCAGGCAGTTCTTCTCTTTACAAGCGGAACCGAGAGTGAGCCGAAAGGCGTGCCTCTTTCTCACGAGAACATCCTAGTCAATGAGCGGGCAGCCTTCGAGGCGATCGACTTATATTCGGACGATATCATGTTCGGGATCCTGCCTCCTTTCCACGCCTATGGATTCAGCACAAGCGGCCTGATGGGGCTCTTGTCCGGCATCAGATCTGCCTTTTACCCAAATCCAACAGACGGCAAAGGCCTCGCAAAAGAGTTTAGCCGCTGGGGAATAACGATCATGAGCGGCGCTCCTTCATTTATCAAGGGGATGCTTAAATCGGCCAAAAAGGACCAGATGAAGACGATGCGCTTGTGTGTGACAGGGGCAGAAAAAGCGCCTCCTGAGCTATTCGATCTGATGGCGAACGTTGGAAAGGAACAGGCTTTGCTGGAAGGCTACGGCGTGACAGAGTGCGCTCCTATTCTGACAGCAAACCGTCCCGGAAAACCTCGCAAGGGAGTGGGCTCTCCATTGGAGGGGATTGAATTGATTGTCGTCCAACCTGAAACCCATGAAAAACTGGAAAAAGGGGTTGACGGCCTGGTACTTGCCAGGGGCCCGAATATTTTTAAGGGATATCTTAACCCCGGACTGGCCTCTCCATTTCTCACTGTCGATGGAAAAGAATGGTATAATACCGGGGATATCGGAAATCTGGACGAGGAAAACCGTTTAACCTTGTCTGGACGGTTGAAGCGCTTTGTCAAAGTCGGAGGGGAGATGATCTCTCTATTGGCAATTGAGACAGCATTGCTACATGCCGCTCCGCAAAAGGGGTGGAAGATGCGCGAAGAGGGACCTACTCTTGCTGTGATCGCTCAGGAAGATCCGGGTGGAAGGCCTCTGATCCTTCTTGTCTGCACATTCAATACGACTGTCGATGAAGTGAACCAAACGTTGCGTGATGAAGGGTTCAGCAACCTTGTGCGCTGTTCCGATGTGTGTGAAGTCGACGAAATCCCCATCATGGGGACCGGCAAGATTCATTACCGAAAATTAGAAGAACAGTTCTTTGCGAACAAAGAAAAGAGTGTTGTATAGTACTTTTCACTTTTATTCATTTGGTAAAGAACGGTAATCATGGCTTCTAAAATCGACATCAACGCAATCCCTATTAAGTTGTTCAATACGATCACGCGCGCAAAGGAGACGTTTCAGCCTCTTTCCGGCAAACACGTATCTCTCTATACCTGCGGTCCGACAGTCTATAACTTTGCCCACATCGGTAATTACCGCACGTACATGTTCGAGGACCTTCTTCGTCGAACACTGGAATTTTTCGGATATGAGGTCGAACAGGTGATGAACCTGACCGATGTCGATGATAAGACAATTCGAGGCGCTACCCGGGAAAATGTAAGCCTGGATGCTTACACCAAGCCATTCAAAGAAGCGTTTTTTGAAGATATCAAAACGTTGAATATTGAACCGGCGGAACACTATCCTGCCGCTACCGATTACATCGAACAGATGATCGCGATGATTGAGAAGCTGCTCGATAAGGGATTTGCCTATAAGGGGGCTGACGGCAGCGTTTACTACGCAATCGAAAAATTTAAACATTATGGCTGCTTATCCCATTTAAAACTCGATGAGTTGAAATCAGGAGCGTCTGAACGGGTTGCCTCAGATGAGTATGAAAAAGACAATGTCGCCGACTTTGTCCTGTGGAAAAGCTACGATCTGGAACGGGACGGCAAGATCTATTGGGAAAGCCCTTTTGGAAAAGGGCGGCCTGGATGGCACTTGGAATGCTCGGCAATGGCAATGGAAATTCTAGGAGAAACAATTGATATCCATTGCGGCGGCGTGGACAATATGTTTCCTCATCATGAAAACGAGATTGCGCAGTCGGAAGCGTGTTCCGACCGGACGTTTGTCAAGTGGTGGCTGCACTCGGAGCACTTGATCGTTGATAATAAAAAAATGTCAAAAAGCCTTGGCAATTTTTTTACTCTGCGCGACTTGTTGGATAAGGGGTATACGGGGACTCAGGTCCGCTATATGCTGTTGCAGACCCACTACAAAACCCAGCTGAATTTTACTCTTGATGGCCTTGAAGCTGTCAAACATTCTTTGCAAAGGCTTCAAGACTTTGTTTTCCGACTCCAAAGCATTGAAGGGGGAGATACCCATCATGAAGTTGATGCGTTGATCGACAAAGCCTTGCATGGCTTTGCCCATGGTTTGGCCGATGATTTAAATATCTCTGTCGCGTTGGCCGCTCTCTACGATTTCGTCAGAGAAGTCAACGGTCGGATCGATCAGCAAAGGTTAGGGAAGACAGACGCTGAAAAAGTGCTGGAATTCCTTAAGCGGTTGAACGCTGTTCTTGGCGTGATCGAGTTCGATATCCAAGAAGAGACCATCCCTGATGATCTTGTCAAAGCCCTTGATGACCGCCTTGCGGCAAGAGCTAACAAAGATTGGGCGAAAGCGGACCAATTGCGCGACTTTATCCAGGGAAGAGGGTACGTGATTGAAGACTCTTCGACCGGTTCTCGTCTGAAGAAAGTGGAAAGCTGATCGTGGACAGAAAGCAGTTCTTCAAAGAGCTTGTCTGCATGACCGTCGAGGCGATCGAAGGGACGAAAGCAGGCAAAGCGATTACAGCTGTTGTCGTTGATAAAAAAAAGGAGCGTCCTCCCGGAGCGCATCCAGATGAAAATCAATTCCTCTCTCTATGTACGGGTTGCGATGCGTGTATGGCTGCATGTCCAGTCAACGTCATCATGATCGAAGACCTTGAGAAAAGAGATCCCTTGCTTTTTCCAGATGAAAGTCCGTGCATTCATTGTCCCGGAACGCCGTGCATCACTGCTTGCCCGACAGGGGCCCTGAACAGGAAATGGGGCACGTTAACTCGGCAGATATAAAATACCCATTGAGATCAGAGTAACTGTGACGATTCCCGCTAGAGCGGAGGCTGCAAATATTGCAGAACCCGCTTGAAAAGCGTCTTCTTTGGCTTGCAGTTGATTTGATGAGAATGCAACAACAGCCAGACGGACCAACGAACCTGCGCAGATGGCAAAAGACATTTCAATCGGCATCAATAAGGCAATCCCCATTGCGAATGGGGAAGGGGCGAAATGTTGTATCTTCTTGATATTTTCCAGAAAGGTCATGACAACCCCTGCAATGCTTGTATACAGTAATGTCTTTGAAATAAAGGGGGTGATCCCTGAAGCACCCTCGGCGAACAGCTCTGCCATCAACCCCCAGACGACTGCTCCGGGAGCAGGGAAGTACTTGCCTTCACCAAAACCAAACTGATTTGCCAACAGGTGGAGAAAATACACGGAGACGATCGAAACAGGGATGACGCCTAAAAACTGGACGAAAATTTGTTGTCTGGGTTTTGCATTGATCAGGTATCCCGTACGCAAGTCCTGAAAAAGATCGACAGCAAGCGCCGCCATGGCAGCGCCTCCAATTCCGATTCCAAGAAGGGCGATCACTCCAAAATTTCCAACCAGACTGAATATCATCAGCAAGATGATTGCGAGGAGCCGGATGGGATTAATATCTGTTTCGCTGGCGACCTTTCCCAGCGCGAAACACATGGGAGCCCCAATGACGGCGGCAAGGACAATATATCTCCATGAGATATCAAAAATAGAGTCCATTGAGATCACCGTTGCGATAAAAGCAACAACGATGGCCAAGCCAATATATCCCCAGTCTCTTTTGCTTAGCCCTGATCCCTCATCTTTGGGATGGAATCCGGGAGGAAGCGGTCCATGGTTTTTTAGGAAAAATGCAAAGCTCACTGAAGTGAAGGCGGGCAATGTCATCAGTCCGACAGCGGCCCAGCGGCTAAAATCTGCAGACGATTCACCAAAGGCAGGGGAAAAGAGGAAGAAGTTGAGAAGGGCTCCGATCAACATACTAACCCCAATGCGGGGGCCGATGACAATTCCGATCCCGTAAAGCAGAGGGTCCAGGCTAATGCTTAATCCTGCCGGCAGTGCGACCGCATCCCAAAGCGCTCCGCTTCCTGGTTTGATTGCCGCTTTTGTCGGCACTGTCAAAAGCGCAGAAAGACCTCCGGATACTCCCATGATATTGCGCGCTTTTTTTCTTTCAGTTTCCTTCTCTGAGGTGACGGCCTTTAAGATGGTCGCGCAAGCGACGGCGGAGGGAAAAAACCAGTGGACAATTGTGCGGCGAAGCGGCGCCGCGAAAGCGACGCCCAAAACGCTCAATCCCATTACCATAATGGCAAGTTGGGCCAAAGGGGGATTCCAATCAGGCTGTAAGTAGTAAATGGAGGCGATGGTCGAGACGGTAAAGCCGACGCTGCCGCCTGCTGAGGCCATCGTTTGTCCGAGGTTATAATTGATGATATTCCGCTCTTGTTTGGCCAAAAAAAGCAGACTCAAGATAACGGCGACAATCGAACCGCCTTGTCCCCAGCCTGTTAATAAGGTGGAATAGATATTGTTCAGCCCCATGAGAATGGCAAGGCCGAAAAAGGTTATCCAGGTTCGGGCAGATAGAGAAATCATTCCAAAATGTTATCAAAGGATGAATTAGCCAGAAAGGCCTAAATTGTCCCAGATCCAGTTTTCGAGGTTCAAGGGGCCTTGCAAGGCATATTCCAACATGCTGGCCCTCAACTCCTCTTGTCCGAAAAGGTGGAGGGAATCAGCCATTTTCCCTAAACGGACACCCCAGTTTTGCCATTTTTGGTCCCGAGTCGGATTCTCGACAGGCTTGCTCGCATGGATATCCCAGCCCCACGCACGGGCGCCTAATTCAACTCCGCGCAAGTAGTTTGCCATAAATTCAGGATCAGCCTTCAGTTCAGCGATCTCTTTTGCATTAACGGCATACGTCGTTCCTTGCCCGGCACTGCCTCGGCTGATCGGATACATCCACCAATCGTAGTGAGCGCGGTGGATTTGTCCCCAATCGCCTGATGCGGCCCATTTTTCAAACTGTGCAAGCTGCCAGGCCTGCTTTTCCTTTACCGTGAGGGCTTTGGCAGATAATGTACTGCCTCTCCCACTTGCAGCGGGTCGGGGAACTGTTGACCCTCGGCGTTTTCCTTTACTGAGGGTGTCGGAGGCAATGGTTGATTCTCTCGTAGAGGGAGGAACGATTTTCACATCCCTATCTTTCCACTGAAAATAGAGCAATGGAATGAGGAACAGGCCGCCGGAAAATAGAGTCAGGGCTAAATCTGCAATGGCAGCAACAATTTTTTCGCCCAGCGAATGATCATCCGAGAAGGGATGGAAGAAAAATTGATAAGGGTCTTCGATTACTCTCATACCCTTAATTATAAAACAGCTATATTAATTTTGCGTTAAGGTGTCGGCTTCATCCAAGGGAAGAACAAAACGTCCCTGATCGAGCTGGAATGGGTCAAAAGCATCACGAGACGGTCAACGCCAATCCCGATCCCTCCTGTCGGAGGCATTCCCTGGCAGATCGCCTCCACAAATTCATGATCGAAAGGGCTTGCCTCTTCATCACCGGATGCTTTTCTTTCAGCCTGGTCTTCAAGAAGCTTGTATTGGATCACAGGGTCGTTGAGCTCGGTATAGGCATTGCAAAATTCTCCGCCCATAATGAAACTTTCAAATCTTTCGACGATCCCTTTTTCCCTTTCCGCTGGGTCTCTATGCGGTTTGCACAGAGGGGTCGTTTCGATCGGAAAATCGGTAATGTGGTGTGGCTGGATCAAATGTTGCTCAACTTTGTGTTCAAAGAGGGCGCTGATCATCAGGCCGCGGGGAAACGTTTTGATCTTTTTTGCTTCGAGGTGGCCGCAGTCCAGGACTTTCTTGTAAAGCTCTTCGTCTGAAAGGGCATCGACATCAATGTCTGCATAATGTTTGATGCTTTCTTTCATGGTCATGCGCTTCCAGGGAGCTTTGACGTCAATTTCAGCCTCTTCGCCTGTTTCCGAGTTCCTGGCCTTCAGGAGGGTCGTGCCATGAAGTTCAAGGGCAAGCTTTTCGACCAGGTTCTCCATCGTCCGCATCATGTCATTGTAGTCCCAATGCGCCGCATAAGCCTCTAAAAGAGTAAATTCAGGGTTATGCGTGCGGTCGATCCCTTCATTGCGAAAGACGCGGCCGATCTCAAACACCTTGTCCATGCCGCCGACGATCAATTTCTTCAAGGGGATTTCCAGGCTGATCCGCATGAACATCTCTTGATCAAGGGCATTGAGCTTGGTGATGAAGGGGCGCGCTTCGGCTCCGCCATAAATGCTTTGAAGTACAGGCGTTTCCACTTCGATAAATTCCTGGTCCTCAAAATAACGCCTGATCATGCTGAGGATCTTGCTCCGCTTCCTGAAGGTCTCACGCACATCGTCATGCGTGATCAGGTCTAGCCAGCGTTTGCGGTAGCGGGTTTCCTTGTCCGCAAGCCCCGAGTGCTTGTCAGCAAGAGGGAGCAATGTTTTACATAAGAGAGTCACCTCTTTGGCGAAAATGGTCAGTTCCCCTTTTTGGGTAAAAAAGAGGTTCCCTTCCACGCCGATGATGTCTCCGAGGTCGAACTTCTTTTCGATCACTTTGATCGGCTTGGAATCGTTGGGATTTTCCGGGTTGTAACCCGAGATCATCGTTTGATCGCGATTGAACATCACCTGTATCCGACCTGTATGGTCTTGCAACTGGGCGAACGCGTTTTTTCCCATAGCCCGGAAAAGAACCAGTCGACCAGAGACGACAACAGACGGTGTCTCTCCTGCGGCTGCGTCTTCGCTGTGTCCGAGCGTCTGCCCTTCATATTCCTTGTGCAGCAAGCAGGCATGATGGGTAGGGGTGAAGGAGGCAGGGTAGGGGTCGATACCTAAATCGCTGATTTCATCGAGTTTACGTCGTCTGTTCTGGTATTCTTCCAGATTTTCAAATTCGGGCTTGGTTGTCATAGGATTATTTTGAGACTGATTGTTCTGTTTGTTCAGTGTTGTCATAGCTTCGGACAAAATCGAGCCTTGCATAGCAGTAGACGGTCATGAGGACAACGGGAATGGCCCAAATGAGCAGAGCGATCACGGCATTTTTTGTCAGCGGCGTCGACTCTTTAAATTTTTTTATCCACTGGAACATGGGAAACTCTTATTATTTAACCCGATTATAACGGAAAATTGTGGTTGAAGGCAATATTTTTAAAAAAAAGTGGACAGCGGGTTAACATTGACGAATACGCGGTATTTTGAGGGAGGGTTGAACCGCAGATCAGTGATCGCCCTGGTGATCGGCTGGGTGCTGGTGCCCCTCACTAGAAATTGAAAACGCCAGCGGTCCTTGACTTTGGCGTGTCCGGCAGGATTGACCGGATGAAGCTGGAATGTCGAAGGCAGAAGGCGGAGGAGCTGGGACCGCATTGTCTCAGCAAGATTCCTTGTCCGATTTTCCTCCGGGCCGGAAAAAGCGATCTTGACCATTTGACTGAACGGGGGGAACCCGAACATTTTTCTGACCGCGATCTCTTCTTCATAAAAGGAGAAATAGTCCTGCTCTGCGGCGTGCAGGATCGTGCTGTTTTCCGGCATGCAAGTCTGTAAGATCACCTCTCCGGGCAATACGCCTCTGCCTGCCCTTCCCGCAACCTGGGTGATCAGCTGGAAGACGGTTTCCGACGCTCTGAAATCGGGGATGTTCAAACTGCCATCGCAGTTGATGACGCCGACAAGAGTAACCTCGGGAAAATGCAGGCCTTTTGCGACCATCTGCGTGCCGATCAGAACATCCGCTTTACCCGTCTTGAAATCTCTCAACAGTTGCTGATGGCTGCCTTTATGCCGCGTGGTGTCCGCATCGATACGGATCACGCGCATGTCGGGCAAGACTGCTTTTAAGGAGCGTTCGAGAAGTTCGGTCCCGACCCCTTTAAACTTCATGATGTCAGGATCTTTGCAGGCAGGGCATTCTTTAGGAGGAGGAGCGAGGGTAAATCCGCAAAGGTGGCAGCAGAGGGAGTTGTTTTTATAGTGATAAGTCAGTGTCTGGTCGCAGTGATTGCAGCTGATCCCTTTCCGGCATTTCTGGCAGAACAGCGTAGTGTGGTAGCCTCGGCGGTTGAGGAACAGGATCGACTGCTCTCCAGCTTCAGAACGTGCTTTCAGCGCGTTGATCAACGGCTCGGAAAAATTGGTGAACCCTTGCGCTTTTTCGTACTCCCGCTTCATATCCACGATGGTCACGCTTGGTCTTGAACTTGCTTCTGCGCGGACGTTAAGCTTGCTGAGATGGTACTTTCCGTCCAATGCGTTGGTGTAGCTTTCAAGTGAAGGCGTGGCGCTTCCGAGAATGACAGCTGATTGTGTGAGCTTTCCTCTCATGACCGCAACATCGCGTGCATGATAGGCCGGGGCTTCATCGGATTGTTTGTAGGAGGCTTCATGTTCCTCGTCCACTACGATCAGTCCTAAATTTTTTACAGGGCTGAAGATGGCCGATCGGGCGCCAATGACGATTTTGGCCTTGCCTTTTGCGATATCGAGCCACGCGTCATACCTTTCCCCATGGCTCAGGCGATGATGGAGGACGGCGATTTTTTCTTTGAACCGGGAACGGAACCGGTCGATGGTCTGCTGGGTCAGAGAGATTTCCGGCACCAGGACAATCGCTCCCTGGCCTTGGTCAAGGGCACGCTGGATCGCTTGAAGATAAACCTCGGTCTTGCCGCTTCCCGTGATGCCATAGAGTAAATGCGTGCGGAAATGCCTTTTCTCCAAATCATCGATGATGGCGTCCAGAGCCTCTTTTTGTTCCCCGTTCAACGTTTTATGTTCGGTTAAAAAATATTCTTCTCCGATGAGAGGGGAGCGGTCGATACGGACAATATCGATTGCCAGAAGCCCTTTTTTCACAAGGGTGTCGACCGGACTGCGGGTCCCGCCGGTTTTCTCCAGAAGCTCTGTGAGCAGGACCCCCTTTGACACTTTGAGCATCTCATCCAGCACGAGGCACTGCGCGGAGTGGCGGTTCCTGTTCTGAATGCTGTACTCCTTAAGCTCTTCCCGCGTTTTTTTGCGCATGACATAGAGCTGCTCCTTCGGTTTGACCTCTTTACGGATGCTTGCCGGCAGCATGGACTTCATGACTTTTGTCAATGGAGCGCAGTAGTAGTTGGATATCCATAGGGCAAGCTGGAAAAGATCTGGCGTCAGCAGTTCCTGTTCGTTTGCCACTTCTCGAATCTTTTGGAGTTTGGGAAAGGATTTCGAGTCTTTCAGGCTGTAGACATACCCTCCTTGAACCTTTCCGTTCAAAGGGACCTTCACCCGCATTCCTCTTTTCAATTTTCCAAGAAGGTGCTCGGGAATTTCATAGTCGAGAGGCTTGCCGACCGCAAGGTCTAGGATGACTGAAGCGTATCTTTCAGCATCTTCCATAGTTTTGCCTTTTCTCGCGGGTTTTCTAAATAGTGCGGGACAGGTTCCATGACGACATGAGGCGCTTTCACTTTTCCCAAGAGGGCTTGGGTCCCGATCACCAGCCTGGGGTTTTCACAGCTGCTTAAATCGGCAGAAGGAACGACTGCTGCAGGATAATAGCGCGCTTCCACTGCACGCGCGATGTTGTCAAGGAAGAGCTTCTCTGAAGGGGATCCGGACGAGTCCAGGATGAGGACTTCAGGAGGAGTGGCAGGATGCTTCCACTGCTGGGAGATCTCTTTTGCCCGTGTATCGTCCGGTTGACCGTCCAGGATTTTCTGTTTGGGAAAGTGGGCGCTGAAGAGTTCGATGAAATCGGAAAAATCAAGATCGTCCACAGGTTTTGGACTCTCCCTTTCGATCGCAACTGTTGGTGCCTGTTGAACGGAGGGAGGTTTACTCTTTTGGGGCACAGGTTTCGGAGGCGCGCGTTTGGGCAACGGCGCTGTCTTTTTTGGCGGAGCCGGCCGATGCAGATTGACGGGAGGTTTTGCTTGAGCGCCCCTGCTGGATTGCGCGAAGGACTTATAGTAGACAAGTGTCTCCTTATCAGTGTAAACCCAGTCTTTCTCGGCGTAGTTCTGAGTAATATGAAGCTTTGTTAATGCGATTAAATTTTTAAGCTCAGACATTGGCCATCAATTTGGAGAGTTTGTTTGTCAGATCTAGAGTGTGGCGGGAAAAATGACGCTTGCCGTAACGTGAGCTGAGAAATTGATCAGCTTCCTCGATACCATCGGGAAAGAGCTTGTTGAACAGTTTCGAAAGAAACCTGGGGCCCCAGAGAGCTGCCAGTTCTACCTGGTGACTGAGCAAATAATAGAGGACAGACTCATCATCGCGAAATTGAGGCAGGATGTGGGAGATCACTTGCGCCAGTTTTTGAATGCGAACCCCGAGTTTGTCAGAATATTTTAACAACGTTTTCAGGTTCGCGGCTTCTTTAGTCGGCAGGTGCAGCTGCTCCCTTGTTAAATCCAGGCATTCCAGGCAATTGACCCACGCTCTCTCCGCATGCCGGTCGAGTTGGATGGCGTCTGAATCCTGAGGATTTAAATTATTGCCGAAAAATGTGGAATATTGCCTGAGTTTTGCGATAATCCCTTCGTTCATGTTCCAGGAAAAAATGCGCATGGACTGGTATGTGCGTCCTGCAAGCAGTGTGATGAGACCGTAGGCCTTTTCCAGGTTTTCACGCCCTTTTTTGGTGTATTTCTGGTGGGGGGTGAGGGTAATTGAATGGATCATTTGTTGGTATTCATTTGTGATCGCTGAAGCTTCCAGCAGTTCATGCAGTAAAAACTGGATCAACAGACTGTTGTTTGCCCGGTGATGCGCAAACGAATGAAACTCTTGTTTTTGATTATCCATCACTGGTAACCTCTGCTAAATTCATACCAGAATAACTTCAGGTTTTGGTATAGCTAGGCTAGCAAACTTTCCAGTAAAAGGGTAGCTTAATGATGTTCTGGGTCGCAATCGTTTTTTCTCTATTACTCTCTATTGCCATTTTTTTTAACTTACGTCCTGTTGCAGGAGGAATTGACGAGGGGAGGCTTGCGCCTTGCCCCAATAAGCCGAATTGCGTTTGCAGCCAAGATACTAACCCTGAGCATGCGATAGAACCATTGCCAGCGGTCGGGACCGATCCGATGAGAACTTTGGCTCAAGTGGTCAAACAAATGCCCCGTACTGCAATCGTCGTGGAAATGCCGAACTACCTCCACGCGACGTTCCAATCAAAAGTGTTCCGGTTTATCGATGATGTCGAGTTTTTGTATGATCCAGAGGAAAAAGTGATACAAGTAAGGTCTGCCTCAAGGTTGGGATATCGGGATTTCGGCGTAAACCGAGAACGGGTCGAACAGATCAGAAACGCCCTTACTTTATGATATTCAGCTTATTCTTTGGAGTATTGGTGTCTTCCGGAAAGGGATCAAAGTCTTTGTCTCTGGGGACGGCGTGATAGCCGCACCCTTTTAGAATGCGCGGTACTCCGAAATATTCGATGTAGGGATATTGCCTGCAGACGGTCGGGCGGAGGCGGTAGTGGCCGCATGTTCCGTCCTTTTCCAAATACCTGCAGCCCATGATCATCACGTTTTCCCCTTCGACCTCCATGGGTTCAGGATGACGGGGATAGAACCCATTGATCTGTGTATTCCAGAAATAGTACGCTTTGGTTAAGAAACCTTCGGGGGCCGGTATAATAATATAATAACAGCAATTTCCCCTTTGATAGCATTTACCTTCCTGTCTGTAAGGGGTTTTGAAAAATACACCGGCGATTCTCTGCATCAGCAGGTCGAGCAGGACAAAGGGAAGAAAAAGAGCGCGGACCGGCCAGCGGATCCAGGCAGGGACCCACTGTTTAGGGATGCCTCCTTCAGGAAGCGGGGGCTGTTCCGGCTTTTCTGCCAGCTCGACAATATCTGCAGGTTTGTTCCATAGAGGGTGTTTATTAGGCATTCTCCACGCTATACATCTATTCCCCAAAAAACGTCAATTGGAACTTATCTGCATCCGGGTGCGGCTTCGATCTTTTCCGAGGCTTTGCCGGTTCGAAAGTGCTTTTGCGGTTGGCGTTTTCCTCCAGATGCTCGAGAATTTCTTTTGCCCTTTCAATCACTGTTAAGGGGAGTCCCGCCAGACGGGCGACATGGATGCCGTAGCTTTTATCCGTTCCCCCTTTGACGATCTTGCGGAGGAAAACGATCGAATCATCGCTTTCATGGACGGCAACGTTGTAGTTGACGGCCCCGGGGACCTTCTCTTCCAGCTTGGTCAATTCACAATAATGGGTAGCGAACAGGGTTCTTGCCTTTCTCCCATCTTCGGTGAGCAGATGTTCCGCAACCGACCATGCGATGGAAATTCCGTCATAGGTGCTTGTGCCCCGTCCGATCTCGTCCAACACCACCAAGGAACGGTCCGTGGCGTTATTGAGGATGTTGGCGGTCTCTGTCATCTCCACCATGAAGGTCGACTGTCCCCGGGACAGGTCGTCGCTTGCTCCAATACGTGTAAACACTTTGTCGATCAGTCCGATATGTGCGGATTGAGCGGGGACAAAACCTCCTGTTTGCGCCAGGATGGCGATTAAGGCCACCTGTCGGATGTAGGTGGATTTTCCGGCCATGTTAGGGCCAGTAATCAACAGAAGCCGTTCATTTTCCTCATCCATCATTGTGTCATTGGGGACAAATTTTTCGTTTAGATGAACAGCTTCGATGACTGGATGCCGGCCGTCAACAATCTCCAGTTTCTGGGATTGGTCGATCTTCGGACGTTTGTAATCGTGAAGGCGGGCGGCTTCTGCAAGCGACTGCAGGCAGTCGATGATCGCGAGGCTTTGCGCTGTTTTGATGACGTCGGAGGCGAACTTGGCCACTTCGGCTCTTAGTTGATGGAACAGTTCCTGTTCAATAGAGGCGATCTTCTCTTCGGCCGTCAGTACTTTTTGTTCATATTCTTTGAGTTCCATTGTGATGAAGCGCTCTCCGTTTACCAGAGTTTGACGTCTTTCAAAGTATTCAGGAACTTTGGAGGCCTGTCCTTTGCTGACCTCGATGTAGTAACCGAACATCCGGTTGAAGCCTACCTTAAGGTTGCGAATATCGAGGTCTTCCCTCAGTTGATTCTGATAGTTCGACAGCCAGGTCTTGCTATTCGAGCTGATCTCCCGAAGCTCGTCAAGGTCGCGATGAAACCCTTCGCGGAAAATTCTCCCTTCAGATAATTTTTGAGGAGGCTCGTCCACCAGGGCATTGGCGATCAGGCCTGTCAGTTCAGGCAGGGGATTGAGGGCCTTTTCATGGGTTTGGACAAGTTGAGAGGAAGAGCCGGGCTCTTTAAGGAGAGTTTTGATCTGGCCCAACGGCTCGATTGAATGTCTCAGGGCAGCGATGTCCTTGGGGGAGGCGTAGTTGGCGCTGACCTTCATGATCAATCGTTCGATATCCCGCACATGTTCCAGGGACGCTTTCAATTGATCGTGCGTCCAGCCTCTGTCGAAAAACGATTGGACTGCGTCCTGCCTGGCTTGAATGGTTTTGACGCAAAGCAAGGGGCGTTTCAGCCATTGCTGGATCAGCCTTGCCCCCATCGGGGTGCGCGTGTGGTCGATAACGCTGAGAAGAGTGTGCTTGCGGCTGCCGTCCTGCAGTGACCGGGTCAGTTCCAGGTTGGCCTGGGTCATTCTGTCGAGTGTCATGTACTCGCTGGTCGAGTAGGTGTTGATCGTGTTGATGTGGTCGATCGACAGACTGAGCGTGTCCCTGAGGTAATGCAAAAGAGCGCCCGAAGCGTTAATGCCCGCGACCATTCCTTTAAGGCCGAAGCCGTCCAAGGTGTGCACTTTTAAATGGGAAACGAGGAAATCGGTGGCGAGCTGATGTTCAAACCTCCAATCATCTTCTGTGTTGACGAGAAGGTTAAGGTTGTGGCGGAGATCGTCAAAGAGTTGCGAGTGCTTCGTGT
The DNA here is from genome assembly GCA_964635295.1 of uncultured bacterium. Classification (GTDB taxonomy): domain Bacteria; phylum Chlamydiota; class Chlamydiia; order Chlamydiales; family Waddliaceae; genus Waddlia. Next base: position 42,059 of record CAZWOB010000002.1, on the reverse strand, counting down.
TGAAGCGATGCGAAGTCAGGATCTCTGATGGTTGTAGGCGGAACAGTTCGTTGAGCAGGTCCTGTTCTGAATCAAATTCCACGACTCTGAAGTCAGCTGTTGTCAAGTCGAGGAATGCAAGTCCGTAGACGGAGCCTACTTGAGTGACGGAAGCAAAAAAATTATTGGCGTTGTCGGTTAGAAGGGAGGAGTTGACCAGCGTACCGGGGGTTACGACTCGAGTGACTTCCCGTTTCACGAGCCCTTTTGATGCTTTAGGATCGCTTGTCTGTTCTGCGACAGCCACTCGGAATCCTTTTGCGACAAGGCGGTCGATGTAAGTGTCGCAGGTGTGTTGGGGGACGCCGGCCATCGGGATTTCCTGACGTGTCGTTAACGTGAGCTCCAACTCTTTGGCGAGGAAGATCGCGTCGTCATAGAATGCCTCGTAGAAATCGCCCATCCTGAATAATAAGAGCGCAGATCCGGCTTGCTTCTTGCACGCGTGCCATTGGGCCATCATGGGGGTGGTCTTAGTTTCAGTTGTCATCGTTCACCTTATTTTTTTAGGTAGACGTTTTAACATAAATCAGGGTTAAGACGCTATGGCCTTATTCAGTGACGGCGACCGGGGCCGTTTCATCGCTCGTTCTGTTCAAAATCAACCCTATAGCGACTATTGTCGTTGCGATGACCAGTCTCATTGTAAACGGAGTGAAACCGCAGATCACTAGCAGACAGACGGAAATGACCGGCACGGTAAAAGACAGGATGTTGAGTAAGTCAAAATCGCCCTTCCGCATGCCAAACTCCCACATTGAAATGGAAAAATTGTGCACGATAAAGGCCCAAAAAATCATCAGGGAAAACTCAAATAGTGTAGGTAAAATAAATATTTCATTTTGTAGATGAAAGACCAGTGCGAACAGAGAGCCGATACCAAAAAAAAGACCGACCATCTCAAATGGCGAATCGGCATAAATCTTTGTGGAAAGAGAGTAGACGGCCCAGCTTATCGAGCCTAGGAAAGCGAGGAGTACTCCCTGCCACATTCCCTTTTCCGGAAAACGCTCGATCTCTTGAGCAAGGAGAATGACGATACCGGTAAAGCATAGAATCAGGCTGATCAAGGTTTTAAGTGTCAACCGCTTTCTGAAGAGAACAGCTCCGAGCAAGACAACTAAAATCGGGTACATGTAATAGATCAGGTCCGCAAGCGATGCATCGATATAGCGGAATGAGCAAAAATATCCCAGTAAGTTCATTGGGATGCATATAGATCCGATGACCCAAAAAGAGAGAGGTTGCCGTATCTTGTGCCACGATTTTTTAATCGTCAGACGTGTACAGGCGATCAGGAACGTCATGAATGACGTAAGGGTTAAAAATTCAAAAGCGGGGATATTTGAAAGATTAATGGCTACGCAAGCTGTCATTGCCCAAACAAATAAGCCACAGATGCCAAAAGAGGTCGCCAGGGGAGAGGAATTTCCATCGTTCATGACTGTATGTTTCCCAACTCCCCTTTGTTTTTGCGGTGAAAAATTAAGTAAGGGACAAACCCTGCGATGATACCGGGCAAGGCTTCGTAAACGAAAAGGTGGCCGAGCAGAAGCCGGAAGGAGATGGCAGTTGTTAAACCTGTGAGTACGATCGCGATCGACAACCTTTCTGATATTTTCTTTCCCAATGCGTATAAAAAAATCAGAGGCATAAACGCGCTTCCCAAAGCTCCCCAGGAAAACACGACGAGTGTGAAGACGGATTTATGCGCGGCCAGAGCAATTAAAAGGGCAAAAGCGGCGATGACAATGGTCGAGAGTTTTGTAATTGTGTAATTGGTGATATGCTTTTTTGTAAAATCGCCCAGGATTGATGAAGTACACGCTAAAATCTGAGAATCGGCAGTTGACATTGTCGCTGCGAATATACCGGCGATCACCATTCCTGCCATCGCTCCTGGAAGAAGTTCGACTGCAATCATCGGCAAAGCAAGCTCAGGGTCGAACTGTTCTTTATTTTCGATAAGCAGTCGACTGAGCAGTCCCACAACAATGGTCAATATGTAAAACGTTACGTACCAGGAGTAGTAGTAAACTCTTGTTCTTGTCATATGCTTGACTGAATCCAGAGCCATGAAGCGCATCATGATATGCGGCTGGCCAACGACCGAAAAACCTGCGAACAACCAACCTGCGATGAATAAAATCGGCCCCCAAAAACTCCCCATAGGGAAGTGTTGCGGGAAGAGGGACAGGTAATCGGATGAAACCGCGTTCAGTTCACCGATTGCCTGAGAAATGCCTCCACTCGTACCAATGCCTTTGACTGCAAGAACTCCCATCGCGACAAGCATGACCAGCGATTGTACGACATCTGTCCAGAACGAGGCGCGAATCCCTCCGACGACGCAATAGAGAAGGACGATCCCGCATCCAAGTATTGCTCCGATACTTTCATGGAAGCCGAAGAGGACGTGAAGGGCTTTGCTTCCTGCTTTGAGCTGGGCGGCAGCATAGGTGACAAGGAATACGAGCGTGATCGCGCCTCCAAGTTTTCGCAATATGCGAAACGGTGTGCCGTACCAGTCGCTCAGGACTCCTGAATAGCTGTACACATCACTTTTCGCAGAAACTGTCCTCAACTTTGGATAGACGATTAAGGACATCAAAAAATCCCCAAAAATCCATCCGACCATCAGCCAAATGGAGACCAGACCATAGACATACGTAAATCCGATCATTCCAATGAACATATACCCGCTGTTATTGGTCGCCACAGCAGACAGGGCAACGATAAATGGGTGTACGCTATGGGTGGCAATCAAATAGTCCGCTGTCGTGTGGCGGTTTTTGATGATGGAAGCGACTCCTACTGCTAAAAAAAGGAATAGGAAGAGAAAAAAACTGATTAACATGAAAAGGTCCAATTTAGTGGTGGCCAAACAATCGAACCTATAAAACTGAGAGATTTTTGTAAAATTTATATTTTTAAACTAATAATTGCAAGTAATGTCAATAACTTATTAATTGAAATTAAATTAAATAAATGATATTATTTATGAAAAAAATATATTATATGACTGCTTCATCTGGTATTAATTCACAGTATGGTATTCATGCGATAATGCCTACTTCAAGTAATCGAGCAAGCTCAAGTTCATCAATAAGTTTAAGTTTGATTCGCCGGAACCTATCGAAAAAATTTTCAGTGATGAGCGGTGGACGTAAAGTCGTCCAGCTTGTGGGAATCAATGAGAGAGGGGTTCCCTTCAGCACGAAAATTGGAAAGGGAAGGTTCGCGAAAACAGCGGATGAAATGGAACAGATCCTGAGCGATGTCAATTTATTCCCTATACCCATTACTCCTATAGGTACGTTAGATGAATCTAAGTTCATCAGCCACGAATCAGTTGTCTTCGTTAAAACTAAAAAATTGATTCAAGCAGGATTTAATGGTGATGATATTCGTTATATGAGGAATGGTCTTAGGAATAGATCAATACCTCTCGAACATAGAATTTATCGACTTTATGTAAGATTGACTGACATTGTTGGCTACGACCTTTTCTGGGATAATGTTCGTGAAGATTTGATCGGAAAGTGGTCACAGCCTGTTGATCCTTTTATTATAGAAAAGGCAGAGGTTTTCTACAAAAAGCATGGGCAGAAAAAATACTCTGCAGATCAGATTGAATCACTTGAAGACCTTCGAGTGGAAGGCTCAGGCAGTATTCAGTCAGAGCCCAAAAAGCGAGAAGGTTGGAAGCTGGCAGAGAAATTCATGGATGATGTCATCGAGAGCGGCAGTGAACTTACTCTTGAGATTATTTGTAAAATTAATGCTTTGATTTTAAGGGATGCAGAAGATGTGGAAAATAGAGGGGAATTGAGAAAAGGGCAAATCAAAAGGACTGGATATTATGGGATTGCTTATGTAGGATTTTTAGACGTTGAATCCCTGACGTATGAATTAATAGCCTTTATTAATAAAGGAATGAAGCAAGGCGATAATCCGATTATCCTTGCTGCAATAGCCTATCAACGATTGGTTTCCATTCATCCGTTTGAGGATGGAAATGGGAGAGTATGCAGGTTTGTAATGAATTACATTTTGCAGAGATCGGGTCTACCTCCTGCGGCGTTAGTTGAAGATGAACTCAACGTTGCGATTTATGGAGGTCAGGAAAACAAGCAGCCGGAAGTGCAAGAGACTCCCACGACTGCCGTGGAGAAAGTTCTTCTAGGTCTTCAAAGATCTATCGAAATTTTGTCATAAAGTTATACCTTTTTCAGAGCTGTCAGAAAAATATTCATGATATGGGCAAGTTCTGGCTCAAACTGTGCTAAATAGTTTTTATCAGGCGACTCTTCAATTGCTGAGACTAAGATGATACAAAATTTTTCAATGTTTATCTTATCAATGGGATTTAAGTTCTCACCTTTATGAAGCTGTATCAGACTTCTTCTTACGATCGATGTGAAGGCGTCGATCCGATCCATCCATTTGATGAGCTGTTGCCTTCTTTTTTGATCATCCGTGAACATGATCGCGAGATGTAAATGTGTGGATATATTGACCGTTCGCGCATTGCAGAGCCTAATGAAAGGCTCATACCCCGACCACGGAAGGTAGTTCCCGATCATCTGATTTCTCCTCCAAGATATCTATTTTTTCTCTTTGATAGTATTCAATGCCTTTCTCAATGCTGATTTTTGCTGCGTACGCGACAGAAACCCCGCAGTTGATGATGGCGGAGACGAGCGAATTGGGCGTGTACGCTTTTTCGATCGCTTGCAAAACATCTCCAGCGATGATCAGGGCAAGCTGTCCGCCCATTGTCACTTTGATCTGTGTATTTATGTTTTCGTTCACAATATTGATCAGCGGTCCAAGCTCTTCTTGATCCAGAGGGTCCATTTTTTTCAACTTGTCAATTAAGTGCCATAGAGTGTCCTTGTCCATTGCGAACCGTACATAAGCGACCGCTTTGGGATCGCTGTCGATCTCCCCCCTGGCGATCTTTTTTTTGGTCACCCATGTCGCCAGAAGAGATAAAAGGGTAATCCCTAAACCAACGCCGAGAGAGATTTCTCCCCAAAGGATCATTCGTTGGTATGAAAGCGTTTGAGCGGCAGGATGCCCGGCTACCCCCTGCATTGCAGCAACGAAGTTGCCGGTTGTCAGAGCGACATTGTTGGCAACCTGCGCCGTTTTAGCCCCTGCCAGAAGCGTGACAGGCACATTTCGTTGTCGAAAGGCGAAAGCGGTGTCCTGGCTGCTTTTCCAAACGACATCGACATAATAATGGAGCGAGAGGATACCGACTGTACTCAGAAGCGCAAGGGTAATCTCTCCGAGTTCCTCCGGTGCGTCCTTATCTGCTTTGGCGACCAAAAATATGACGTTGAGAGCTAAAAGGGTGACCTCGGTCGCGACGATGGAATAGCGTCGCGATACCTGAAAACAATTTTTCAACCATCGCCACGCCCGTCCCTCATGTTCAACGGCCGGATGCGCTTCCTCTTCTTCTGCGACAAGAGGGGATTGATCGCCCCTATGGAGAAGGTGTATGGGATGGAATGTCATGAATCAAAGATTCTCTTGTAAAGGCCAACCCTGCGGGCAAGCTCATCATTATCTAATCGCGCCGCGCCGAATGTCATCCTCCAGAGAAATCCTGCTTTACTCCAGAAATCACTTCTTGGCGTATCGGTTGTGATAAGATGGAAATGCCAGTGGGGGATGCTTTGCCCGGCGTCGAGCTGGGTCTTATGCATCATGTAGACATTTGCCGTCGGTTGGTTTTCTCTAAGTTTTCTAATCACGAATTGGGATAGCTGGGCAGCTTCCGCATATTCCTCTTCCGTCAACTGTCTAAAGTCCCGGCGGTGGGCTTTTGGCACGATCAGGAAATGGGTATCTCCGACAGGGCGTATATCATAGAGGACACGTACTTGCTTTCCTTCAATAACTGTCTGTTTCTCAACTACCTCATCATTACAAAAAGGATCGCGGCTCTTTTCGCCCGTAGAGTGTTCCGGAAGGGTATCTTCCATATGGTCGAACGCACCTTCAAAACTTGCCGACTGATCGGTTTCCATCTGTTCGTCGACTGAGGTCCCTCCGAAAATCACTCGAAAAGCTACCTGCAGCTGCTGCCAATAGCGTGAAACGACGTTTGATGTTGTTTGATAGGGGACAAAATGCCAGCGGTGAGGTTCACTTGAACCAATGTGTTCTTCTCCATACACAAGAAAGGGCCTGCTCTCAAAATGATGGGCTGCCGACATCATCACTTTGTAGCTTTCCCTGTGATCGTCAGCTGTCCATTCCTCGTACCGTTGTCCGTTTTGGATCACAAAGGAATGCGGTGCGTACTGATAGTCTGGCAGAGCGGCTTCCAGTCCTTGCCCTGAATATAAAGCTCCATGTGCTGAAGACCCAGCTAAAGCTGCAGCTGCTGTTGATGCCATAAGGATAACTCCTGTTTTTTTATGTGAAAAAAGAAGGTAAACGGATAGAAGCAAGATCCCGGACACGAAACCGCCGATGAGATCGATCGGGAAATGAAGTCCCAGATACATTCTCGAAAATGAGATCACCACAACGTATAGAGGTCCGACAATCCATTTTAGGGGGTTGGACCATTCTTTAATCAATATTCCGCAGAGGAGAAGACTGTTTTGGGCAGCTCCGCTTGGAAAACCGGGGGTGTTTGCCGTCAAAATTCCAAGGGCGGGTTCAATATCGTGGGGGCGCGGCATGCCGAAAGTGTATTTGAGCGCTTTGTTGACGAGGGCGCTCAAGATGAGTATGAAAGCGAGGCGTATCCCCATTTTCCGGTTCACGAATACCCCGATCGAAAGAATTAAGAGGATGGCAAATGTCGCTGTATCGAAAAAATTGCAGAAGATGAAAAAGCGGTCGAGAAAAGGTGTTCTCAATGATTGGACCGATTGGATAAATGAGGGATCGAATAAGTGATACATTCTGGTCAAAAAGTATCCAGTTATGCTTTAAAGAAGTCAATATTTGATTTTGGAGAGATAGATAGAGGTTTTACTACCTTCATGGGAAGAATAGTAGCTGATCCACAGTTCTCCATCGCGGACGACCATTCCGGGGTAGCTGGTATCGTCGCCGCCGCTTGGCAGGTCGAACAGCCGCTTTAATCCGGTGGCCGTCATTTCAAGTACCGCGGTTTTTTCCGAGAGGTCTTCATGATACACACGTCCTGAAGCGATCATTCTCCCATCAGGAAGAATGACGAAATTCGGGCCGCCAAGATAATGCTCTGATTCCGACCAGTAAACGTCTGTATAGGGAACTTCACTTGTGCCGATCCAGGCGTTCCCACCACGGCGGATCAGGATGACCATGGTGCTGTCTTTGAGAAAACGGATAGTCCCTTCGCTTGGGTTGTGCGTGATGTCAAACACCTGCAGAGGGGAGTAGTGGATGCCGTCGGTTGTTGAGTACAGCGTGGCGATCCGTCCTTTTCCTGGGATTGAACGGTAGGCGATCCCATATCCGGTCCCACGGTCCCAGGTAACTCTCCAGAGCCACTCCTTGTCCTGGAGGATTTGCGTAAGGTCCGACCAGTTTTTTCCATCCGAGGATAAAGCGACATAGGAGCGCGAGGTGATCCATTGCCCCTCGTCAGAATATTCCGAACCGCCAATCACGAGAAGGAATTGACCTTCTGGCGTAATGGAAAGCTTTGGGTCCCGCAGGTCGATCCCTTGCTTTTTGATCACAGCAGCCGTTTTCCAGTTTTCGCCGTCTTCGCTTTGCAGAATCCGGATGATACCGTTTTTTCCAGCCGCATGCTGGTCAGATTCTCGGAATGTCAGATACCAGACCCCGTTGTGGCGCATCAGATCTGTAAAAGCAGCATGTTCCACTTTATCCCAGATTTTTTGGGTGGAGACAATTTCCAGGGTTGGGGCGGTCTTCGGAGCAGAATAAATCAGCCCTATGGAGAAAAGGAGTGTAGCGAGAAAAATTCGTATAATCATGCGAAAATAATAGCATATTTTTTAATAAAAAACAATAGATTTTTAAGGCCTGTTAAAGTAAAATTTTCCTAAGAATTATCTAAGGTTATTCATCTTATGTCCAGTACAGCCGCTTCACACACTCACCCTCATTGCCATTGCTGCCATGCGGACCATTGTGTCCCAAGAAACCAGCAAAAGACCTGGAGTTTCCAAAATGTACTCGAGGTTGTCTGCCGGGTCGCTTTGACTATATTCGGGATGATTTCCCATCCTGTTTCCACCTCTGTTGGTTTTGCTGCCGGGCTGGGATACGGCATTTATGTCGGGTATCGGGAGTCTAAAAATGGAAAAGCTGCAGAAAAAGGGGGAGATGGAGGGTGTGCCCATGGATTTCTGGAAGAGCTTTCCGGCGTGCGGTTTCCTAAAGCGCTCAATACGTTGGCTGCAACCGGGATCACCCTTGAGCATCTTGTCGATCATCATCATAGTCCGATCCCTTTTAGTATTTTCGGGGCTCTCGCCGGCCTTTCCTTCGGTGCCTGGAGCGGCAGGTCGGTCTGGCATTTGTTCCATTCGAATAAATCCTGAAGTCTGATATAAGCTGCAGGTATGGGACAGCTATTCATTATTCTCATACCGATCCTGATTGCGGATATCTTAAATCCGGTCTTGCTTGCGGGGACAATATTTAGTTTAGGGTCCAGGCATCCTTTAGTCAATGCGATCGCCGTTTTGGGAAGTTATCTCGCGACCTACTATCTTGCCGGTATTTTGATCGCTGTCGGACTGGAAAAATTTGAGAATTTTTTTCATATTCCTCCCGGCTTTGATTATCTGTTGGAGCTTTGTGTCGCAGTGCTTCTTTTTTACGTTGCCTGGGATCAATATCGCTCAGGTGATAAACATCCGGAGAAGGAACTCACGCAAGAAAAAGAGATGGGGATCTTCTCCTATCTTTTTTTAGGAGCGCAGGTGAATCTAGTCGGACTTCCCTTTGCCGTTCCTTATTTAGCGGCAATCGATCAGATTTTAAAAGCTGAACTGGAGGTCGTTCCAACGTTATGGGTGCTTCTCGTGTATAACCTTGCCTATATTCTTCCCTACACTTTATTGATACCCATACGTCTGGTTTATAGAAAAGAGAGCGAAGCGGTCTTTGAATCGATCAATGATTGGATGCATCGCACATGTACCAAGTATCTTCCTGTTTTGTTCTTCTTATTGGGAATGCTGCTGATTGAAGATGCTGTGAGCTACTTGATCGGCTATCGGGAGTATTCGTTCCTGAGCTTAATTTGAGAGGGGAGGGGGGATCTGTTCGGGAACGATCTCCGCTGCAAGCGATTTTTTTCCCTGATCAATGGAGATGATCCACACAGATTTTTTGGGGATATGAGTTTCTTTGGAATAGGTGATTGTCCCCGTGACTCCCTCAAAGCCCGTCGTTTTTTCCAGTTCTTCGATCATATTCCCTGAGCGGGCGCGTTGCAGCACCTGGCCCAGCAGCTTGGCCGTATCATATCCAAGAGCTGCAAAAGAGCTGCTAGGGTGGGAGTTGAATGTGTTGTGATATTCCGTTAGAAAAACCTCGGATTTTTTCGAACCTTCCCAGTCGTGGGCAGTGAACCACACATTGCTGATCGCGTCATCTTTTGTCATCTCAGGTGTATCTAAACCGTCTCCTCCAATGACCGGCAGATCGACCCCTTGTTCCCTCAGCGAAGCAATAATACTTACCGCACATTCAGGCAATGCGGAAAGGAAGATGAAGTCCGGTTTTGGATCGAGGTTTGAAAGGCTGTCAGCAATTTGGTTGATCTTGCACCCACCGGGATAAGATGTATCGTAGAGTATCTCCCCATCCAACTGCTTGAACCGAGTGGAAAAATAGTTGGGAAGGTTGCGGGTATATTCCGACGTGGAGTCCCAAATAACGGCAGCTGTGTTCCCAAATTTTTTGATCGCAAACTCAGCTGCCGCTGCAGCCTGCGTATTGTCTCCGAAAGGTACCAGGAATATGGTATTGCCGAACCGTTCGGGAAGGGAGGGGTCTGTGGCTCCGATGGAGAGAAAAGGAACACCGTTCTCTTCAAAATACTCACCTGCGACAAGGATAGAGTTGTTGTCGGTGAATCCGGCCCCGATGACGACTTGTGGCGCAGTTGCCTGTGCGGCATTTTCGGTGACTCCCATATCTGTCCTGGTGTCGATGATAGAGATGTAGATCTGGGACGAGAGCTCAGCATCCAGTTGCCGCCATCCGAGAAGAAAGCCGTTCATCGCCTCTTTGCCGATGGGGCTTTGCGACCCGTGAAGGTCGAGCATGACGACAACTTTTTTCGGTTCATTGTCGTTGCTGCTGCAAGCTGAGAGCAGGGCAAGCATAAGTAGAAGGACGATATTCATGATCTAGTCATACTTGAAATCCAGAAAAAAATAAAGAATCTATTCAGGGACGACTATTTTGCAGTGCGGATGATCGGGTAGGCAAGGACCCACTGCAGGGCAAGTCCGCCTGCGATCAATCCCCATTCGCTCATGGCTAGCGGAGCGGTTTTCAGAGGAAGCTGGAAAATCGGAAGATAGATAATTGCCAACTGCAAGAGAAAAGACAGCCCGACAGCGCCAATCAAATAGGGATTGTCCAGGATCCCGATGCGGTATCTTGCTCTCAAGATGAACGCCTTGGATAATTCGAGCATCACCAGCATTGTGAATGCGGTCGCTCGAGCGCGATAGGGATCAGCCTCATAAACATAATAGAAGGCGCCTAAAGTAATGAAGCAGATCAACAAGCTGAGCGTTGAAAGCCGAAGTCCCCAGTCGAGTGAAAAAATGGGGGCTTTCGGTTCTCTTGGAGGGATTGTCATCACATCTTTAGAGGGAGGGTCCAGCGCAAGGGCGATTGCTGGAAGTCCGTCAGTAACCAGGTTGATCCATAAGAGATGGACAGGAGCTAGAATGACCATCGCCTGCCCTTGCGCGTCTGTAGTCAAAAAGAACAAGCTGATAAAAATGATCAGGACCTCGGCGAGGTTACAGGAAAACAGGTAACTGGTGAATTTGACGATATTGTCATAGATGCCGCGCCCTTCCTCAATCGCGTGGACGATTGTGCTGAAGTTGTCATCAAGGATCACCATATCGGAAACCCCTTTTGTGACATCTGTTCCGGTGATTCCCATTGCCACTCCGATATCCGCGTCGTCAACAGCTGGTGCGTCATTGACCCCGTCCCCGGTCATTGCCGCGACATGGCCCCGTTCTCGAAGGGACTCGATGATCCTCATCTTGTGGTTAGGGGAGACCCTGCTGTAGACAGAAATCTCTTCCACCTGATCGTACAGCTCCTCCTTGCTCATCATTTTAAGCTGTTTTCCATCAATAGCGGTCCCGTCGCGCAAGATATCAAGCTCTTTGGCGATCGCAACAGCTGTTTCCATATGGTCGCCGGTGACCATGACAGGTCGGATGCCCGCCAGGCGGCACTTTTTGATTGCATCTTTTACTTCCTGTCGTGGAGGATCCCTCATCGCTGCCAGTCCGACAAATACGAGGTCTTGTTCCATTGAAGGATCAATCGATTTTGTGTTTTCGATGGGTCGATAGGCGCCGCCCAACACGCGCAGCCCTTGAGAGGCTAGCTGATGGATGGCATTTTCCACTTCTGTTATGATATCCGGAGTGATCGCAGTCTCTTTACCGTAAAGCAGAATCGATTTCGAGCGCTCAAGCAAAATGTCAGGAGCCCCTTTCAGGCAAAGCTGTCCTTCAATAAGGACGGACATCAGCTTTCTTTTGGAATCAAAAGGGTCTTCATCTTGAACGAGCTCCCTGTCTGCAGAAACGCCTGCCAGCTGCGCTGCGACGAGGAGAGCTCCTTCTGTGGGGTCTCCAGTAATTTCCCAATGACCATCGGCCTTGTTGAGGTTCGCATTATTGCAAAGAGAAACAATCTCAAGGAGCTTTATCAACTCTGAATGGCTGGAAACGTCAACCGCTTTTCCTTCCAATTCAAACTGACCCTTCGGTTCGTAGGCGTCCCCAGTCATGGTGATCACTTCCTGATTAGCCCAGACAGAGTGCACACGCATTTTATTTTCGGTCAGCGTTCCCGTTTTATCTGAGCAGATCACAGTCGTGCAGCCAAGGGTCTCGACAGCAGACAGTTTCCGGACCAGCGCATTACGGCGCACCATTTTTTGCATTCCGATGGCGAGTGCAATGGTCACAACAGCAGGCAGCCCCTCAGGGATGGCAGCTACCGCCAGGCTAAGCGCGGTCATCAGCATGTCAAAGGGATCGTATCCGCGCAGCTCTCCGATGACAAAGATCAAACCCACGATTAGCAGGCATAAGTAAACAAGCCGCTTTCCAAGCTCACTTAATCGTCTTTGCAGAGGAGTTTCTTTATCGTCTATGCTCTCTAACAGTTTGGCAATTTTTCCGAGCTCGGTCTTCTGCCCTGTCTCGGTTACGATGAAATATCCTTTACCGGATGCTACGGTCGTTCCCTGGAACACCATATTTGCCCGGTCGCCAAGAAGAAGCTCGGGATCTTCAATAGGATCGATGTTTTTAGCAACGGTTGCGGATTCTCCGGTTAAGGCAGCCTCCTGCATGTTCAAAAGAGAATTTTTGACGATCCTTCCGTCAGCCGGGACCTTATCACCCGCTTCGAGAAGAATCAAGTCCCCGGGAACGATCTCTTCGGAGGGCAGGCTCATCAATGTTCCATCCCTGATCACCTTGGATGTGGGGTGCGTGAGTTTGATAAGGGCTTCCATTGAACGGATCGACCGGAATTCCTGCACAAATCCGAGAATGCCGTTGATGATCACGATAGCAATGATCGCAATTGCATCGATCCACTCGCCAAGAAAGCCTGCAATGACGGCGGCAATGATCAATATCCAAACGATCAAACTGGTAAACTGTTCGACGAGTACCGAAAGCGCAGATACAGGCTTTTGTTCGGGAAGGGAGTTGGGACCGACAGTCTGAAGGCGCTTTTCAGCGGTCTGTTGGGTCAGCCCTTTTTGCAGGCTGGACTCCAATGACTTGACGACCTTTTCTTTTGATTTGGTCCACCAGAGTGTTTTGCTTTTTTCACGATTCATCTTCTCAATCCACGGGGAAGTAAATGATACGGATAGAAAGGTAAAAAAGGTATAGACCTATCAGGTATAAACCTCCTGCTCTGCCTAAATATCCCTTTTCTTTTTTTAATAGCAAGTAGGACAGCAGGAGGGCGGCAGTAATCGTCTCCATTGCCAAATCCCAAAAGATCAGCGGACGGGGAACCCAATAGGTCGAGATCATCGCCCCGCCTCCAATAGCTACCAACGGATTGGCAATGTTGCTGCCGATCAATGTCCCGAGGCTGACCCCGACGGCTTTTTGCCGGATTCCCGAAAATGCCGTGAAGAGTTCAGGTGAGGCGGAGGCGACACCGATTGTCACTACGCCGATCAAAGATGCTCCAAGACCTGTCAACTCTACACATTTTTCGATGGAGAGAAGAAGATAGTGCGCGCTGACCATCATGATCCCAATACATCCCAAGGCGATCGCGGTGTCAACTGCAACATTGTCAACCCGTTTGCTTTTTATAGGAGGTCCCAGCAACTCCTTTGCTTTTTTTTCTCTCCGATAGAGGAAGATCAGGTAGGCAAGAAAGGTCCCGAACAACACACATCCATCCAGGCGGGAATAGTGGCCGTCAAAACCAAGAATGATGCACATCAACGTGGTTCCGATCATGGGGAGATAGGCAGTGATCAAAAAGTCCTTTTTGAATTGAACTCCTCCGATAACGATGACGACCAATCCTAAAATGAACGTTTGCTGGATGACATCGGAGCCAATATTTGCTCCTAACACAGTAGCTGAAACGATTTTGTAATCCAATGTCCCTGCTAGAATATTCATAGACGCGGTCAAATGGGCGATGATTTCAGGCAGGCTGGTTGTGATGGAAAAGACAGTTAACCCGACAAAGGTATCGCTAAAGCCAAAGTGGTCTGCGAGGGCGAGGATATATTTGACCGCTTTTTCCGAAGCAAACATTAAGGCGGCAAGTGATAAGACAACGATTCCGATTAATTCCAGCAGTTCCCATTTCATAGTGATTAGAGTAGACATTTTTTTAATATTGGAGAAAGGGAAATCTTGACCCGTCAACATAGAAGTGGTAAAAGGAGATAGTGTCAGTTAATATCTTGAAAGGAGGGGGTATGTTAAAAAATCATTGGATATTCGTTTTATTAACTTTGTTAGTGCTTCCGGTCCAAATTTTTGCTTTGGGTGCGACATCTGTATCAGTTGAAGCGAATCAGTATGTTTCTGTTGGTGAACCCATCGAAGTATCGGTATTAGTGACGCATGAGACATCTGCCAAGGTAGATGAAAGCAGCTTTACTCAGGGAGGAAAGCCCTTATCCGTGAATTTCTCCAAAAATGTCAGTATGGGGAAGGGGACGAATTTAGTGATATCCTTTTATAAGTACACAATCCCAGCCAAGGAAAAGGGGGCATACACAATAGCTCCGGTAAGCGTTAAGGTTGATGGGAAGGAATACACGTCCTATGAGGGGTCCTATAACGTTCAATAGCGGCAAAAATTTAGGACACTGAGCGTATTTATACCGATTATGATTCGAAATTGTGCTTAAGACAAGAACGATATTACAATTAATAAAAAAATATTTCATAAAATATGATCAATATTTTTGGTTTTTATCGATTCTATTATTAAAATTTTAACATTTCATTTCAAATAGGGTATTTTTCACCCTATTATACCCTGTTTTTGTTTTTAAAAATAACCTATACTATTTTTAGATAAAAAAATAAAAATGGAGATATAAATGAATACAGTTAATAATTTTGTTAGTTATTTTAACCCTTTTTCTGATGAATTTTCGAACGCGGTTGATGGATTTCGGCATGATCTAAGCACGACACAACGAGTAGCGACCATTGCTGCAGCTGTTATTGCGGGAATTTTTGGCCTGGTCATTTCAGGATTTGCTGTTTTTCGTTTCACGGCAGAAAAATGGAGCAAAGGGACAAATGAGACGGCAGATACTGCTTCAAACGTTGCAAAACAAGAATTGAGTGATCAATTTCCTCCCACAACAGACATACCAATAAACACAACTGGTAATGATGATAGCAGGGCTTCATCTTCAACGGACACGCAAACTCCTGATGAAAATAGTGATGTTGTGTCCTCCGGTACGGATAATAAAGGAGAGCGAAGCGAAGATCTACTTAAGAGTTTACTGAGTGAGCGTATGAATGAGATTGTTTCTACTGAAGTAGGAATGGACAGACTTGATAAGGTGGCATCTTTCATTCAATTTTTATCTGCAGATAGACGAAATTTTGAGAATGGACAGGACATTTTGAAGATGCTTGCCGAAGTTTTGAGTGATTTTTCTTGTGAGGATCAGTTAAGCCTATTTGGCGTGTTTGGCTGGTTTGATTCTAAAAAAACAGATTCAGATGAAAATGAATGGAAAGAGTTCATTATGTATTCTTTACAGCTCGGTTTCTTCAAAACTGATGATGAGCAAGAGAAATCAGAACAGATGGTATCGCTGCTGGAGGATATAGCTCTTGATCAGTTCAGGGATGTAAACGCATTAAAGCTTGCTTTACAAAGCATGACTGATGAGGTGAGATTAATTGTCACTGAAACTTTAAGTTCCCTCGACCCTAAAGAACTGGATTCCGATCAGGAAGAATGGTTTCACTTTATGGTTGGTGAACTATTCGTTGATACGATGCCCGTTGGTTTTAAATTAAACAAAATCAAAGATGAAATAAACCAAGCACAGCCTGGTTTATTTAATCATAAGGGTGAAACATCGGATCATCGGCGAATGAAAGAATACACAGAAGGGTATGTTAAAGTGATGTTGAATCACATGGTTGACATTGTGAAAGAAGATCCCGCAATGAATGGTGAGAAGGCACAAACTCATATGAAATTGTTCATTTCGATTTTGTTTCCTTTCTATATGAATCGCCGTACAGAAGGACTGCGGAGTATAGTTAAGGACCTCGTTAGTGAAAAAAAACCGGATGAACTCGAATTGTTAATTAATGGATTTGAAAATTCCTCATTTCCGCTTGAAGCTCTCATTGCACAAGACATGAACGATATGACGTTAAATCCAAACCAACATATATTCATGAAAGCAATGTTGTATGTATTGTTTGATGAAGTGAACAACGCTTTAATTGCAAAAACAGAAGCATAGAAAAATACATCTACATAAAAAAAGCCCCTCTTTCGAGGGGCTTTGATGCTCCAGCTACTGGTCACACTTCGAACTTTTAACTGGATTTTCTTTTTTTAAGAATTTTCAACTATCTATATGTTGATAGTTTAAATTTTATCATCAAAATAGAATTTATGCAAGAAACTGTCATTTTTAGACTGTATCTTGCAGAAATAATGAAAATCTTTTATACTTATGTAAGAAACCGTCGAAAAACGACAGGTAATAGCAGGTTGTTATGAATACCAATTTTCTTGAAGTTTTATTGAATTGGCCGAAGCCATACATCTCAGGAATTGACTTACACAACATCTTGGATAAGACAGCCGACTCTCGACAAGCCATTATTAAAAGGGCTGTAGGAAAGGGGTATCTTATTCCCATTCGAAGAGACTTATATTTAATAAAAAACTCCAAAAAATCCTCTCTTGATACCTTTGAACTTGCTTTGATCATCTATGGTCCATCTTATGTAAGTTTTGAATCAGCATTAAGCTATCATGGATGGATCCCTGAAGCTGTTAGAACAGTAACCTGTGCATCGGTTAAAAGAGGCAAAGAATTCGAAACCCCGATTGGCATCTTTTCTTATGAACATATACCGACCAAAGCATTTTCTTTTGGAGTTGGACAGCATCAACAAGGAGACTTAACGCTATTTATTGCATCTCCTATAAAGGCTCTCGCTGATATTGTCTATGCTAGAAGGCGAATATGGGAGTCTGTGGAGGATCTTTCTGATGATCTTCGTATCGAAATCGAAAGCTTTCAAAATTCTGATAGAAAATTATTTGCCCAACTTATTGAAAATTATCCAAGCCCGAGGGTGAAAAGAGTACTTAATGTTTTATTAAAGGGGTTGTTTCCATGACTGTTACAATTATTCAAGACCGGCTTAAAAGTTATGGGTCGCTTTCTAAACAGGAAGAACTTAACGCTCTAAAAGAAATTTATCAAGAAATTGCATTGGCTGGTTTAGCAAGAAGCGATTTTTTTAAGTCGGCTGCTTTCCAAGGAGGAACTGCCCTCAGGATAGTGCATCAATTAAGAAGATTTTCAGAAGATCTAGATTTTGTGCTTTTAAAGTCATCGGAATTATTTCAATGGCAGCCCTATCTCAAAGCCATTGAAACGGAGTTCAACTCCTTTGGCGTTAATCTAGAAATTAAAGAGCGCGCAAATGCAAAAGGAGCTATTAAAACAGCATTTTTAAAAGAGGACTCCTTTGCAAGGATCCTCGAATTAACATATGATCGATTGCCTTCCGATGCACAAAAAATCACAATTAAGTTAGAGATTGACACACATCCTCCTGAAGGATCTAATTTTGAGAATGCCTTTCTAAACTATCCTTATCCATTCTCTATTCTCATTCAGGATTTCCCAAGTTTGTTTGCTAGTAAATGTCATGCATTGCTTTGTAGAAAATATGAAAAAGGGCGTGATTGGTTTGACTTTCTTTGGTATTTATCGAGAAAAATACCAGTAAATTACCTTCTACTCAAAAATGCACTCTATCAAGCAGGCCCATATAAAGAACAAGACGTACATTACAGTAAAAAATGGTTGCATGAAGAATTCGAAAAAAAAATCTCGTCGATTGATTGGAAATCAGCTAGACGTGATGTTGAAAATTTTCTTCGACCCGAAGAAAGAAAATTTGTTGAAAATTGGAGTAGAGAATTTTTTCAAAAACAAATCGAAAAAATAGAGTTGGTTTTGCAAAAGGCGGTGATCTATAGAATTGCTAATGGCAGACCTCCATTAATTGATGACAAGCTGTTTTCATCTGCCATAACAGATCTCAACGGAGACGAAATTGAAAAAATAATTGATTCTGGCAACTACTGGTTTCAATCGCTCAAAGAAATTGAATTATTGGACGATCAAAGTAATTATTCATGCATTTTTATAAGATTTGACGATCCCGGACATTCAAAAGAACTGAGCTATCATTTTAAGAAAGATCAGGCATTAAAAATTACTGCTGTTCCTGGTGAGAAGTATGAGTTACCAGGATGGTATATAAAAAATTGGAATTTTCGTTCACAAATTTATGCTAACAATGTCCCTCGTGCTCTTTATTGGTTTCAGCCCGATGTATTAACTCCAGGAGAAATCCAAAAGCAGCTTGCTTCATATGCACAAGAAACTGGGATAGAAAGACACTCAAGATTATAGGCGGACCAGGAATGGCACACACTTGTTTCGCTGTGAGGGGGTCAGGTCTGGCTTTCGGACATTTGAATTTTGAAGAATGTTCTGTTTGAATTAAAAAAAAAGCCCCTCGAAAGAGGGGCTTTGATGCTCCGGATGTTGGATTCGAACCAACGACCAATTGATTAACAGTCAACTGCTCTACCGCTGAGCTAATCCGGATTATTTATGCATACATCTTATTCAAAACCAGGATTATCTGCAAACAGAAAAATCAGTGGAAATGATATAGCCTTTTCGGTAAAAATGATTTTCAACATCCAAATGGGGGAACCGATGTATCGACCTAAAACGATCATGTTGACTCTACTATTTTCCTGTCTGGCCATCAGCGGTTACGCGGCGACGCCAAAACTCCGCCAAACACTGGGCGGCAAAAATCTCGATACCCTGAAAAATGCCAAATTCGTGACCATTCTCGCCATGATTCCGGAAGGTAATACCTATGAACCTGAGCCGGAGATCCATCTGACAAATGATGAGATTACCCGCCTCAAGCGGCAGCTTCTCGATGACCATAATTACGCGTTTGATAAATACAAGAAGTGCAAGTTCGTGCCTGAACTCTCCTTCAAGTTCCAGGATGAAGAAGGAGAAACTGTCCATGTGTTTGTCAGCCCCAGCTGCAATCAGGTCCTTTTCACCATGGGAAGAAAAAGCGCCCTCTTAAATTATGAGCCGGCGTACGAAAGACTGGAAAATTATTTCCAACAACTGGTCAAGGAAACGCGTCAGAAAAATCGAGGTAGATACCGGGCTTGATGACCCTATGCGACTGGCTAATAAGCTCCTGATATTCATTTTACTTCTCTGTACAACAGGGGAGTGCGGGGAACTTGTTCTCTTTCTCGCTTGCGATACCGAAGCTAAAAACATTGAAACCAGTGTGTACAAAGATCTCTCCAATATGAGAGATGAAGCTCTCCGGATCTCTCACTACACCGGACTTCCAATCAAAGAAATTTCATTGATCGGTCATGAGCTTACACCCCCAGCCGTTCTCAATGCTCTGAAATTTCTTGATGTTGAGCATGACGATGTCGTGCTTTTCTATTTCTCCGGACATGGGTTCCGCACGCCATCAAAAGAGGATGACCCCTGGCCAAACCTGTTCTTCTCGCAGACGTGGGAGGGGATCGATTACGGAAAAGTGATCGACATTCTTTCAGATAAATATCCCCGTCTACTCATCACTGTTGCCGATTGCTGCAATAACATCATGGAAGAACACGTCGCACCCCCAATCTTTATCGGCAAGGTCGACCGAACAAGAAAAGAGATCAAGGAGCAAGCATACAGGGAACTTTTCATGGAAACAGAAGGCAGGGTCCTTGTCGCAAGCTCGCAGATCGGCGAATTTTCCTGGAGTGTTTCCAAAGGAGCTCTGTTCACTTCGGCGTTTTTAGAAAGTTTGAAGAAAGAATCGGAGAAAGGGTGTTCAAACTGGAAGACAATTCTTGATCGCTCGTCCAGAAAAGTGAAGTTTTATCAAAATCCTTATTATCAAGTAGAAATCAAGCCCGCCATGTGACGGGCTTGATTGATGGACAATTAATAGTCTATTCCAGCGTGCATCGCAGGTGCGCTGCTCTTCTCTTCCGGAAGCTCAGCGACGATCGCTTCTGTTGTCAGAAGCATCCCCGCGACAGAGGCCGCATTCTCAAGAGCAAGTCGTGTGACTTTCGTCGGGTCGAGGATACCGGCAGTCAACATATCGACAAATTCACCGGTCAGGGCGTTGTACCCCTCAGATCCTTTCCCTTTTTCCACTTGCTGCAAGATGATCGATCCCTCTTGACCGGCGTTTGCAGCGATTTGACGCATTGGAGCGCTCAATGCTCTTGCAATGAGGCGCGCGCCTGTCTGCTGGTCGCCTTTCAGGGTATCAGCCTTCTTGTTGACAGCGCCGATGCAGCGTACATAAGCGACACCGCCTCCAGGAAGGATCCCTTCCTCAACAGCCGCTTTCGTAGCATGCTGGGCATCGTCCACGCGGTCTTTCTTCTCTTTCATTTCGATCTCGGTCGCAGCACCTACGCGGATCACTCCAACGCCGCCAGCCATTTTAGCCAGACGCTCCTGGAGCTTTTCGCGATCGTAGTCTGAATCCGATTCTTCGATCTGACGCTTGATCAGTGAGACGCGCTCTTTGATCTTCTCTTGGTCGCCTTGACCTTCGATCAATGTCGTGTCATCTTTTGTCACGACGATCTTTTTCGCTTTTCCAAGCTGCTCGATCGTTGTGTTCTCAAGTGTCATGCCTGTCTCTTCGGAGATCAACTGACCGCCAGTGAGAACGGCAATATCTTCGAGCATCGCTTTTCTGCGATCGCCAAAACCTGGAGCTTTAACCGCGCAAACTTTCAATCCGGCACGGATGCGGTTCACGACGAGTGTCGCAAGCGCTTCGCCTTCAACATCTTCAGCGATGATTAGTAAGCTCTTGCCGCTTTCCGCTACACTCTGAAGGACAGGGATCAGATCTTTGATCGAGCCGATCTTTTTCTCGAAGATCAAGATGTAGGTGTCTTCGAGCACGCATTCCTGTGTTTCAGGATTCGTCATGAAGTATGCGGAGAGGTAGCCGCGGTCGAAATTCATTCCTTCCACAACGTCCAGCGTGGTCTCGAACCCTTTCGCTTCTTCTACAGTGATCGTGCCGTCTTTACCGACGCGCTCCATCGCTTTAGCAATGATCTGGCCGATCTCTTCGTCGTTGTTGGCGGAAATAGTCGCGACTTGCGCAATCTCTTGCTGGGTCTCGACTTTTTTGCTCAACTTCTGCAGCTCTTCGATCACAACTTTGACCGCTTCTTCCATTCCGCGCTTCAGGTCCATCGGATTGGCCCCGGCTGTCACGTTCCTCAGTCCTTCGCTATAGATCGCTTCTGCGAGAACGGTAGCCGTGGTTGTTCCGTCACCGGCCTTGTCGGCAGTTTTGCTGGCCACTTCCTTGACCATTTGCGCGCCCATGTTCTCGTGCTTGTCCTCAAGCTCGATCTCTTTGGCAACAGTCACACCGTCTTTTGTGATGTGAGGAGCGCCGAACGATTTGTCAATGACGACGTTGCGTCCTTTCGGACCAAGTGTGATTTTCACAGCTTCCGCCAGCGTCTTGACCCCTTTTAGGATCTTGTGCCTGGCTTCTTCTTTGTATTTGATATCTTTTGCAGTCATCGTTTCTACAGACTCCTTATTTAGTTTACTTTTCGATTATCGCGATGAGGTCATCGGCACGTACAATCACATATTCCTGCTCGTCAAGAGTGACTTCCTGGCCGGAATACTTTTCCATCAACACGATGTCCCCTTCTTTTACAGGCATGGGAACAAGGTTCCCTTTATTGTCTTTTTTTCCGGGGCCTACAGCGATCACTTCCGCTTGCTCTTGTTTTTTCTTTGCGCTTTCAGGCAGAAGAATTCCCCCTTTCAGGGTTTCTTCAGCTTCTAAGCGGCGAAGCAATACACGATTGCCCAGAGGTTTAAGCTTTGTTTTTTGATCTGCTTGTTTTGTCTGAGTCATATGCTGTACTCCATGAATAGGTTGTTTAATTTTTTAGCGAGTTTGATTTTATCAGTTGTTATCGATATTTCGCAATATAAAGTTAGCACTTTACCAATTAAAGTGCTAACAGTTTTTCCAGCTCGTCGACACGGGCGCTGAATTTTTTGATCGCTGCCTCGACCGGAGCGGGGGTGGTCATGTCGACGCCGGCCATTTTTAACAGCTCGATAGGATAGCGGCTGCTTCCTCCTTTTAGAAATGAAAGGTAAGCCTCCCTTTCTTCCATGCTGCCGGCATTGACTCTTTCACTGAGTGCAAGAGCGGCGCTGATGCCTGTCGCATACTGATAGACGTAGAAATTGTAGTAGAAGTGGGGGATGCGCGCCCATTCAATGGCAATCTCATCGTCAACGAAGACCGATTCGCCGAAATAGCGTTTGTTCAGCTCCATATACTCTTTTTTCAACAGGGTCGGTGTTAGCGGCATACCTGCCTCGGCGAGCTCGTGGATTTTCAGCTCAAACTCAGCGAACATCGTCTGTCTGAACAGGGTTGCTCTGATATCTTCGATCTGTTGGTTGATCAGGAAGATCTTTTCCTCTTTTTTGTCCGCCCGCTGAAGCAGAAGGCGGTTGAGAAGGTCCTCGTTGAATGTAGAGGCGACCTCGGCAAGGAAAATCGGGTAGTCGCCATAGTGATAAGGCTGGTTTTGGTGGCTGAGGAGGCTGTGCATGCTATGCCCCGCCTCGTGGGCCAGGGTAAAGACGTCTCTCAGCTTGTCCTTAAAGTTCATGAGGATGTAAGGCATGCTGTCGTAGCATCCGCTTGAATAGGCGCCTGAACGCTTATTGCGGTTTTCAAACCGGTCGCACCATCTTTCGGAGGCAAGGCCTGATCGAAGGGAGGTTTGGTACGCATCGCCCAGAGGGGATACGGATTCTGTGACGACATCGATGGCGCTGTCGAAGTCCATTGTGATTTCAACGTCTTCTGTCAGAGGAACGTACATGTCGTAGAGATGAAGCTCGCCGACCCCCATCACTTTTTTACGGAGCGCGAAGTAGCGGTGCAGGGCATCCAGGTTGTTATTCACCGCTTTGATGAGCGAGTGGTAGACCTGAACGTCGATGTTCTTCGGAAAAAGGGCGGCCTCCAGGCTGGACCCGTACTTTCTTGCCTTTGCATTGAACACGTGCGCTTCGGTTTGACCGGAGAGCAATTCTGCCAGCGTATTTTCATAAGACTGATATTTGCCGTGATAACTTCGGAAAGCATTTTCCCTCAGGACCCTGTCATGCTCGCGAATATAGAGGCCGTAGTTGGCATGCGTGATCTCTTTGTCTTCACCTTTGCCGTCTTTAACAGATCCAAAGAGGAAATCAGCGTCGTTGATTGCAGAGAATGCCTTGTGGGCCGTCTGGAGGGCTTTTCCCGATAGGGCAAGGAGCATCTCGTTTTCGGGGGACAGCGTGTGGTCTTTGATCCTAACGATTTTTTCCAGGTGAAATTTATACGGTGCAATTTCGTCTGAATTCAACAACTCGTTCAACGCGCTTTCGGGAAGAGCGAGCAGTTCCGGCTCAAACCAGGAAGCTTCCTGGGCAAACTGATGGTAAATCGCCATCATTTTCTGGTAGGCGGTCTTATAAGTGTCATTGGTAATATCTTCGTCGTGCCTTAGATGGGCATAGACGTAGAGCTTTTCGATTGTTCGCTGTGTGTTAAACAAAAACTCCAGACATTCTCTGACCACCTGGGGCCCTTTTGACAATGTTCCCTGGAACTGTTGCAGTTCCGGCCATCGGGGAGGCTTTTTATCGGGGAAGTGAGTGTTGAAGTCTTGCTCCCACTCGGAAAAATTGTTGTAAAGGGCTTCAACATTCCAGCAATCGGCCTGAGGCACCTGGTCTCTTGTCAATGTCATTGCTTAACTCCTGTGTCTTTGATTGAGGAGGAGATCATAAAACGAATAGGAATATAGTACAAATACACAGAGTTAGAACAGATCGAATGAAAAAAATATTTGCATTGAAAAGTCACCCGCGTTATACGGAGGTCGACTCAAGTATTTGTTTCTGTTTAGACACGAGATTTTTTTTAATGATTGTGGACACCAAACATCGACCTCTTAAAGCTAAAGGGGTATTTGTCGTGAAAAACGACCGGGGCCTTCATACCCGGCCTTCTACGGAAATTGTCAAATGCGCTTCGATGTTCGAAGCGGATGTCCGGCTCATTTATCAAAAAAATGAGGTAAACGCCAAGTCTCTTCTTGGGATTTTAATGCTGGCGGCGGCTAAAGGGTCGAAGATCAGAGTGCATGCATCCGGACAGGACGCCGAGGAAGCTGTCGCGAGCTTGCTGGATTTGGCGGATCATCAGTTCAATATGAGTTATTAGCCGTTATTCCTCGATAGGAACGGTTTTATTGAGGACTTCCCTTGTGCAATAGACGGGAGCGTTGCCCATCAACGCAAGGGTAATGCAGTCGCTTGGCCGGGAATCGATCTCGACGATGTTGCGGATCCCGTCCCGATGCTGTTCGAGGAAAAGACGGGCAAAGTAAATGGTATCCTGAATGTCGTTGATCACTACCTGCTTGATTCGGATGTTCATCCCTGTCAATACAGAATACATCAGGTCGTGGGTGAGGGGACGGGGCTTCTCGGTTCCCGTTAAATACAATTGCAATACCCTGCCAATGCTGGGATCGGTGTAGATGGCAAACCGTTTGTCCATAGCTGACAAGATCACCACAGTATATGACCGCGTTTGCATGATCTTATCGAAAGAGAGTTGAACAAGTTCAGACATCATAATATTTCATCCTCTAAATACGTTTATAGGGGAGTAGATTTTTTTCGTCTATGAGATTACGACATCCCCTTTATCATCTCCCATAATCACCCGACCGGCATAGCCGATAAAGAACCCTGTATCGATCACACCAGGGATTTGAGTAAGTTTCTGTTCGATCTCTTCGGGATTTGTACAAGGAAAGGGGAGGTTGATGTCAAAGATCAAGTTTTGATTGTCAGTGATAAAAGGCTTTCCCTCAGTTGTTTGACGGATAGCGCCTTCATGCCCGAGATTGCTGATATGCTTGAGCGTGGCCCGATGGGCGAACGGGGAGATCTCGACGGGCAGCGGAAACTTGCCAAGCGCGTCGACCTGTTTGGAAGGATCGATGATCACAATCATTTCACGGCTCATCCCGGCGATGATCTTTTCCCGGAAGAGGGCGCCGCCGCCTCCTTTGATCATCCGTTTTTGCGGATCGATCTCATCCGCGCCGTCGACATCGAGGTCGATCGTTTCAAGTTGGTTGATGTCGATGATCGGAATCCCTTCCTGCCTTGCCTGCTCCTCAGATGCTTGCGATGTCGCCACCGCGCTGATGTTTAACCCTTCCCTGCACCTTTCGCCGAGGGCTTGAATAAAAAAGCGGGCTGTACTCCCTGTGCCCAAGCCGACAACCATCCCGTTTTCAACTAGTTCTGCAGCTTTTTTACCTGCTGCTTCTTTCGCTTTTGTCGTCAATGTGCTAGCCTGTTCCTTTTAAAAAGATTATTTTGGAAGGGACATGATTACATTACAAGAACTTTGTGAGCACCTCGATCAATACTTAGACATCAACCAATTTAAAGACGGCTGCCCCAATGGCCTGCAAGTTGAGGGCGAGAGGGAAATTTCAAAAATTGCGACGGCTGTGTCCAGCAGTGTCAATGTGATCGATATGGCTGTAAAGACTGGTGTGCAGGCGTTGATTGTCCATCATGGAATGTTTTGGAGCAGGGACGAATTTCCTGTCGTGGGGACAAAAAAAGAGAAGTTGTCCCTGCTGTTGAAAAACGGGATATCGTTGATCGCCTACCATCTTCCCTTAGACGCCCACGGTGAGCTTGGAAATAATTGGAAAGCAGCGAAAGATCTGGGCTGGACCCATCTGGAGCCGTTCGGTGAATATGACGGCAATTTTATCGGTGTCAAAGGTAGGTTTCCCAAGGTGAGCTTGAACGATTTTCAAAAGACCATTGAAGACTACTATGGACATCAAGCTCATTCTGCTAAAGGGGGAAGGGATCAAGTGGAATCCGCAGCTCTGATCTCTGGGGGCGCTTACCGTGCAGCCGGACAGGCGGCGAAAGAGGGGGTGGACTGCTTTATCACAGGAAATTTCGATGAGCCGGTCTGGCATACCGCTTTCGAGGAAAAGGTGAATTTCTTTGCATTGGGGCACTCAGCGACAGAAAGAGTGGGCCCCATGGCCCTTCAAGAATATATTTCGGACAAATGGGGCGTGGAAACACTTTTTTTGGATGAAGAAAACCCATTTTAATCTTTGGTTTTGATTCGTCCAGCCAGAGATTTGACGTCTCTTTCTTCTTCGGGTTCGCCGCTTTTCAGAGAACTGAGCATTTCGTTGACGAACTTGCTTTTGGTTTTGGCCGGGTTTGAATTCTCGTCAAAGAGTTTGATTGGGCGGTCCTGAAGGGCGACGCGCTCTGACTGGTGCCTGTTGATCCAAATCTGGATCGCCTGTTTCATCTGATTGATCGCTTTTTCATTGATCAGTTCATTCTCTTTTTCCATCTGCTTCAGGAGTTTTTTTCGCGCCTTCTGAATCTGATAGCTCTCAGGAGCCTTGTTTTTTGTGGCCATTAGATGTTCCCCCTTTTCTATTATTATACCATATCTTAATATTTTTTTTAAAAAAACGGTCAGATAGGTTTTGCGCTTAGACTTCGTGCTAAATTTGGGCTAGATCATTGACAGAAAATCACTTAAAACCCAATATACACGCAATATCGTAAAGAAACCCGGATTTAAAAGGTACGCATTGATGTCAGATTTGTTGGATGTTCTTCAGGAAAGAGGCTTTCTTGAGGCGGTTACTCATGAACAGTTAAAAGAAGCTTTGCAAAAACCGTTGCAGGTGTATTGCGGCTTCGATCCAACAAGCGACAGCTTGCATCTGGGGAATATGGTAGCCATTATGGGACTGGCCTGGTTTCAGAAATTTGGACACACCCCTTATGTTATCCTTGGAGGCGCGACAGGAATGATCGGCGACCCGTCAGGGAAGTCTAAAGAACGCACGCTTTTAGACGAAGATCAATTGAATAGAAACGTCGAAGGGATCAGAACGAACTTTAATGGCATTTTGAATTTCGAGCATCCGACGGCAAGCCCTGTTGTGTTGAACAACTACGATTGGTTCAAAGAGTTTTCATTGATCAGGTTTTTGCGTGAGGTAGGAAAGCATTTCCGCATTGGGACAATGCTAGCAAAAGAGAGCGTCAAAGCACGCCTGGAATCGGAAGAGGGACTGAGCTATACGGAATTCAGTTATCAGCTTCTGCAAAGCTACGACTTCCTCTACTTGAGTGAAAATCACAATGTGACCGTTCAAATAGGGGGAAGCGACCAGTGGGGAAATATCACAGCGGGCATTGATCTGGTCCGGCGTGTGACGGGAAAGGAAATGTACGGATTGACGATGCCTCTATTGACAACGAGCGACGGGAAAAAATTCGGCAAGAGCGAAGAGGGGGCGATCTGGCTTTCTCCCGAGAAGCTTTCTCCCTATCAGTTTTACCAATACCTTGTCAGGGTGCAAGACGCTGACGTGATCCGTTTGATGAAAATGCTGACCTTTATGGAAATGGAGGAGATCCGACGCTATGAGTCGATGATGGGCAAAGAGGATTATATTCCAAACACTGCTCAGAAGAGGTTGGCGGAAGAAGTGACGCGAATGGTTCATGGGAAAGAGGGGCTGGACACCGCTCTGAAAGTGACAGAGGCGGCAAAGCCCGGTCGAGAAACTGCTCTCAACGCAGAAGTTCTCGAATCGATTGCTCGAGACATGCCCTCGGAAACGTTTAAGGCCGAACAGGTGGTCAATAATAAATTGATCGACATTGTTGTCCTGGCAGGTTTACAGGAAAGCAAGGGCCAGGCAAGACGGTTGATCCGCAATGGCGGTTGTTACTTGAATAATGAGAAGATAACTGATGAGAATCATATTCTCAGCACTGATGACTTTGTTGACGGACGTCTTGCTCTGCTTGCAGTTGGAAAGAAAAATAAGAAGCTCATTCGCCTGGATGAGCCAGTGAAGTAAAAAAAATCTTGAATCGAATTTTGATTGTTGTATGATGGGGGTTGACTCTTAACGTTCTCCGCCATTCGTTAGAGTAAAAAAAGACTTGCTTGAAAACAAACAAGAGAATAAGAATGGCGATTCAGTCACGACACGAATAGAAAGAGTCGATGGCACTTAACTTTAAGGAGTTTTGCATTATGTCTTCAGATGATAAGAAATCTACAGTGACAAAGAAAAAGTTGATCAACGCAATATCCCAGGACAAAGGGATTCATCCAAATGATGTGCGCCATGTGATCCAGGCTTTTCTGGATAAGATGACTGATTGCCTGACAAACGGGGAACGATTGGAGTTCCGCGATTTCGGAGTCTTTGAAGTTGTTGAAAGAAAGCAAAAGATCGGTAGAAACCCGAAAAACGCTTCAGTGCCAATCGTGATTCCCGCAAGACCGGCAGTAAAATTCACTCCCGGAAAGAAAATGCGCAAGTTGATCGAAAGCCAGACTGAAGAAGAGCTTGTCACTTCAGGTTCCAGATAGTTGCGGCGTTTCTCTTTATTTCTGCTCCATTTCTTTTTCCATCGGACATCTGTTGGATAAAGAAAGGAGCGGGAAGTCGTTTCCTGCGGATTTCCAAAAATCGCTTGGCATTTTTAGTTGGTTAATATATAATAATTACTAAATTTTTATTATATAGAGGAGAGATATGTCTTTTCCTAAGTTACTGGCTATTATCACTGTATTATTATTTGGTTCAATTGCGATCGCTGCGCTGTTTAAGAAAAAAGACGAAAGTGATCCGTTGGCGGAGACGGAAATTGTTCTCGCAGCAATTGAAGCAGACGTTGATGATGGCGGTAATAGCGGGGCAAAGACAACTGATCTTCCTTCCGAATCGGAATTTACTTTAGTCACAGAAGTTGTCGAAGAGACTGCGTACGCAGCGAAACCTGTTCCTGAAGCGGACAGGATCGATGAGTTCTTCAATACAAGAGGCGCAAAGTTCCCTGTAGTAGAAACGATCACCTATAAGAAAAAAGTTCCTTGGCTGAAAGGGCGCGCAGCCTGGATTGCCGATTATGCCTCCCACTACAAAACATCCCGCCATTTTATCGCCCGAAGCTTGAACGGCAAACCTCTCTATGACAAACAAGACGTTGCGGACGGCGACCGTTTCAACGTTTTTAAAGAGGACAAGAACCTGTCATTTTATCTCCTGGTCGACCTGCAGCGCAGCAAGCTGTGGTTCTACTATATCGACGAAGATACTAACGAGAGAGTGTTGGTCAAAACTTACGCTGTCGGACTAGGAAGGCCCGAGAAGGATTACGAGTCCGGAAGCCTGACCCCGTTGGGAAAATACTCTCTAGGGGAGAAGGTCGCTGTCTATCGGCCAAAGACCATGGGATTCTATCAAGGCGATAAAATAGAGATGATCCGTGTTTTCGGTACTCGTTGGATCCCATTCGACGAGGAAATCGATCAATGCACTGCGCCTGCCAAAGGTTACGGGATCCATGGGCTTCCCTTAGCTCCTAACTCAAGAGGGGAGTTCGTTGAAAATAGTGAGACCATTGGCAGGTATGAGAGCGATGGCTGCATTCGGTTGGCGACCAAGGATATGGAAGAGTTGTTTTCAGTTATTATCACTAAGCCTGCTGTGATTGAAATTGTGCAGGATTTCCACAGCGCGAAACTCCCGGGCAGGGAAACCAAGAGTTAAGCTTATGAAAGATAAATTGCCGCATGAAAAGCAGATCTTTGAGTATGTCAAGACAATTGAGCATCTGAAGAAGCAGAATCAAAATAATCCTCTTTTCAATTCCGAGATCATCAAACTGGAAGAAAAGCTGGAAGAGCTTAAAGAAAAAGTCTACGGAGACTTGACCCCTTGGGAAAGGATCAGCATCTGCCGCCATCCTCAAAGGCCCAAGACAGTCGATTACATAGAGAATATCTGCGATTCCTTTGTCGAACTGCATGGCGACCGTCTGTTCCGTGACGATCCATCTATTGTCGGCGGGCTGGCAACGATCAACGGGATGAAATGTGTGATCGTGGGCCAGGAGAAAGGGAATGATACGGAAAGTCGCGTGAAACGCAATTTCGGTATGCTGCACCCAGAAGGGTTTAGAAAAGCTTTTCGACTGATGAAAATGGCCGAGCGTTTCCGCTTGCCTATCGTGTCCCTTCTTGATACTCCAGGCGCTTATCCAGGATTGGAAGCTGAAGAAAGAGGGCAGGGATGGGCAATTGCCCACAATCTAAAAGAAATGTCTCTCATCAAGGTTCCGATTATTGTGATCGTCATCGGTGAAGGCTGCTCAGGAGGCGCTTTGGGAATGGGGGTCGGTGACGTCATAGGAATGCTTGAGCACTCTTATTATTCAGTTATCTCTCCTGAAGGCTGCGCATCCATTCTCTGGAAAGATCCGGGAAAAAATGTAGAAGCCTCCTCAGCCCTTAAATTAAATGCCGAGCACCTGCAAGAGCTCGGCCTGATCGACGAGGTCATTCCTGAGCCGCTGGGAGGGGCGCATCATGACCCACAAACTGTCTATCAGAACGTGATCCAATTTATCAATGAACAGAACCAAATATTGAAACGGATCCCTACTGAACTGCTTTTGGAACAACGCTATCTAAAATTCCGGAACATGGGTGAATTTCGTAAAGAGGAATTAGAGGAAGAAAAAGATGATCGAACTGACGAGCACCTCACAATTAAAGAGTTTGCTTGAGGAACATGAGGGAAAGTTGCTTTTTCTCCTTAAGCACAGTACGCGCTGTGCTGTAAGTGCAATGGCTTTTGCCGAATTTGAAAGGTTTTCCGCAAGCTATTCAGATATCTCATGTGCATTCGTTAAATTAATTCAACACAGGGATGTCAGCGATATGATTGCTGAATTGACCGGCATCGTTCATCAGAGCCCTCAAATTTTTCTATTCGATCGTGGAGAGCTGATCTGGAACGCCTCTCATTCTGAGATCAATGAAGATTCAATGGCTTCGCATCTGCCATGAAAAAACTATTCTTCGCAGTCTTTGCCAATACAAAGCATCGGGTCTTGTTTATTTTTACGATTGCCGCTATGTGCGCGTTGACCGTGTCGACGCAATTGGAAGTGCTGGCGATCGGGGTGATGACAAAAAAAGGCCCGGACGTCTTCGAGCTGTTTGCTCCGATCAAGGATGGCACGCTCCAGCGTGTTGATGCGATCGACCGTTCAACGTTGAACGAGCGTTGGGATGAAATGACCGTTTCCAATCCTGATGTGTTGACAAAAGAGGAAGCACGCAATTTCATTACGAATACGCGCAGCAGCGACCGCATTCAGCAGGTGATCAACGTCATGGACCACTATTTTCCGATTTCGAGCAATCTGCGGAATCTGGCCATCATACTCGTATGTGTCGCCCTGTTCAAAGCGGTTACCCTGTTCGCCCATCGCTTTGCTACCCGTGTGCTGGCTATCCGCGTTAGCCGGGACCTGAGGCAGGAGTACTTTGAGCATATCCAATCGATGCCGATGGAGTTTTATCAAAACTACAACATCGGCTCCCTTTCATCGCGCGTCGTTGGTGACACGTCTTTGATTGCAGAAGCCGTGACAGCAGTGATGACAAACTACCTGCAAACACCGTTTACCATTCTCTCAACTCTTGTCCTATGTTTCTTTACTTCATGGCAGCTGTCTTTGATCGTCTTCCTGGGCTTTCCTTTGATTGTCATACCGATCGTCTATATATCTGGAAGAGTGAGAAAGATCTCCCGTCAGATCCAGCAGAATCAGGAACAGTTCACATCTGTGCTTATCGACTTTTTATCAGGCATTCAAACGGTCAAAGTCTTTTCCATGGAAGACTTCTCACTGAAGAAGTACAAAGAGCAAAATGAACAGATGGCCAGGCTTGAAAAGAAGAGTGCCCGTTACGACCTCTCCTCAAGGCCTGTGGTCCACACGATCGCCATGTCGTTCCTTTCCATTTCGATGCTATGGGGATTGTACGTTTTAAAACTCAGCGTATCCGAAGCACTTTTCTTTTGCGGCCTCCTCTATGTGTTTTACGAACCTGTGAAAAAATTTGCCGAAGAGAACAGTCATATTCAACGAGGGATCGCTGCCGCTGACCGCATGTTTGACGTGATGTCGATCAAGCCCCGCATTGTTGACAGCCCCGACGCAGTTGAACTCGAAGGATTCAAGAGCGCGCTCGAATTTGACAAGGTCAGCTTCAGATACGGCAACGAATGGATTTTGAATGATCTAAGCTTTTCTGTTCGCAAAGGGGAAACGGTTGCGATCGTTGGCCCGACAGGAGCGGGAAAGTCCACGATCGTTCAATTGATCCCACGCTTATATGAGCCGCAGTCCGGTGAGATCCGGATCGATGGCCAGCCCATTAATTCCTACACGCAAAAGTCGCTCCGCGAGAACATTGCGTTTGTGCCTCAAAAGCCTTTTCTATTTATAGACACGGTAGCTGCCAACATCTCTTTCGGTTGCAACTACACGCAGGAAGATATTCAGGAAGCTGCAGTCAAAGCGCATGCGCACGAGTTTATCGAACGCCTTCCTGAAGGCTATCAGAGCATGTTGTCAGAGACCGGAAAAAACCTGTCCGGAGGTCAGCAGCAAAGGCTTGCAATCGCTCGCGCGCTTTTTAAAGATGCGCCGATCCTGATTCTCGACGAAGCGACCTCTTCCCTTGACAACGTGAGTGAGCAGGGCATCAAAATGGCGATCAAAGAGTTGAGGGGACAAGTGACCCAGATCATTATCGCCCATC
Source organism: uncultured bacterium (assembly GCA_964635295.1). Taxonomy (GTDB): domain Bacteria; phylum Chlamydiota; class Chlamydiia; order Chlamydiales; family Waddliaceae; genus Waddlia. The sequence continues at coordinate 9,165 of CAZWOB010000002.1, read as the reverse complement.
GACTGACAACGATTGAAGATGCTGACAAGATCATCTATCTGGAAGGCGGACGTAAAATTGCGGAAGGAACGAAGGACGAACTATTAGCAAGTTGCCCAGGGTTTCGTCAGATGTGGAATGCCATGCACCATTCAGGAAAGAATGCCATGGATTATTCCCATGCGTAAGGAAGCGGTCGTCGTTCACTCTGGAGGTATGGATTCCTCGATCTGCTTGAAATTGGCAATTGACAGATTTTCTTCTGAAAACGTCCTCTCTCTATCCTTTAAATATGGACAGCGACATTCCAACGAACTTGAGCAAGCAGCAAAAATCTGCAGGGATTGGGGAGTCGACCATTACGTCGTTCAATTGGACTGCTTGCAGGAAATTACGGAAAATGCCCTTGTAAATGCAGAAACACCGATTGTCCATAACGTTGGTGAACCGCCAAATACCTTGGTTGTCGGCCGCAATGGGCTGATGGCAAGGCTGGCGGCTGTCCATGCCGATAACCTTGGTGCTGAACGGATCTATATGGGGGTGATCGAGGTGGAAGAGGCAAATTCCGGTTATCGTGATTGTTCCCGGAAATACATGGATCTGATGCAGGAAATACTTCGCATGGATCTGGATAATCCTCATTTTGAGATATTGACACCGATCGTCAAGATGACAAAAAAAGAGACGATGGCCCTTGCGGATGAATTAGGGGTGTTGGATTATTTGTTGAATGAGACAATTACCTGTTATGAGGGGATTGGCGGACGTGGTTGCGGCGTTTGTCCTGCATGCAAGCTTCGCAATGAAGGGATCGAACAGTATTTCAGCTCAAGAAACTAAAATTTCATCCAAATCCGGTGAACTGTACCCACAGTCAAGTTACCTGTGAGAATCCAATTAGCTTTATTTCAAATATTCATTAATCATTAATATTCTTTATCATTTCTTTAAACTAATTTTGAATAATTTAGGGTCAAAGTTGGTTATTATAGGGTTATTAGTAAAGAAATGAATATTGATATCAATACTCCTTTTGTCGAACATTGTTTCGATAAACTCATTGATTTTCGGTCAAAAAATGACACCTACGGGGTCAAATTTACCGTTTCTCTCGCTGGTGCGGGGCTTGCACTAGCAGGTTTGATTGAGTCGATCATCAGTATAGCGCTCAGTTTGTTTACTCTTCCGGCACGCTTATTTGATAACGATCTAGCAAATAGGTTCTATGAAAGGACAGACCGTTCTTTCACGATAACAATGCTTAGCGCATCACTTTTGCAATACTACAACTTATTTGGATCATTACAAGACTTTCAAACGGAACATTGACAATGACAATTGGATCGATACATGCCTGCAGCAAAGATTTTCAAGTATTAGGTTCTTTAGAGGAAAATGAGAGGCTCCTTACGAACGGAAGGAAATTTTCAAAGCTCAAGGCTCCTGACAGATTTCTAAAAGATGCCGATCACCCGATCCTGAAACTTCTGCATAAAATCATCACTTTTGTCCTCAAAATCTTTCAAATGTTGAGAAGGGAGCTCGGAGAAGAGTCTGCGGAAATCAACTTGCATGATGTTGAAGAACTCACACGAGAAATTTCAGAAGCCTTAGGCGAGGAACTACCCAATAAAAGTGATGACAATTTTTACAAGGTGTTGAGGGATTTGGGACATCTTTCCCACAGTATTGACCGCTGTGTTGGCAAGAGCTTAAATGCGTACAAGCAAACACTGTTATCAAGGAACCCATGTCTGGACACCGTTTGTACAATTGATGAAGCTTTGAGAGCGGACAGGGTCGGAACGATTGCGACCACACTGACAGATGAAGTCATTCCACAGTTGGAGCAGGCAATCGACCTGCTTGAAAATCAGGTATATGAAGAAGATTTCCAGCGATCGGAAATATTTCTGGACCGACTATACTCGAGGGCTCCCGTCCATCTCAATTTTCGTATTTCTGCAAAGGCTTATTTAGAAGTTCTAGAAAGGAAATTTGGCGAGTCTGCAGTAGACAGGGCGGTCGAATATTACGGCCTTGAGCACGAATTGACGCTGACAGGGACTGATGCGGCCGCCCTTACCATTGGAGTCGTTGCCAATCTTACAGAAGAGGACTTGCGGTACCAAATGCCCGATTTCGATACGGCTTCAGAAGAGGGGTTGTGCCGAAAGCTGATTGAGGTCAGGGCAAAAGTCGATTATGGTTGCGTCAGACCTGGAAAATCAATGCGCTACAAGAGGCAGTTGCAGCACGATCAGATGCTTTTGCAATATGTCAATGAGATCGAGGATTGGAGATCTCAAACTGATCAAATCTCCGTAAAAGGGTTGAAACACTATTCGTACTCCGAATATCTTGCCCGGCATGTGACATACGCGCTATTTAACAAGCATAAAACTCGTTTTCCGGAGGGGATATTGATCCCCATGTACGATGAGCATAATGGGTTGCGGCTGATGACAGCGCATCAGTTGATTTCAGTCAAAGGGTTGTACGGGGCGATTTTTAAACCATTGCGACCTTCAGATGACTATAACAAGCTTCATGTCGTCTTTAGAGGGACCTTTTGCAAATACTCGATTCTTCGCGATATCAGTCCGACTGAACGGATGCACAATCGTCTTTTCGACGGGCCTGGACGGTATAGTTATACGAAGCACGAAGAAGAGATCTATGGAAAAATTCGCGACCATGTATTGTCGATGCCTAACGCAACTGTCGAGTTTGACGGGCACAGCCTTGGAGCGTCTGACGCGATGCGGGCGATGGAATATTTTATGCATCAACAGACTCTTGAAACCGATCGTTTGCCGATCGCTAAATATATCCTCAATGCGTTCAATACTCCAGGTATCGAACCCGACGTTACAAGAAGATTCATGAGCAGCCTAAGAAGTCTGGAAGTGGAAACAGACTTGCGCTATTTCGATGTTCATCACGATTTCATTCAGGAATTGGGGTCAACTCGTCTAGGGTATTGGAGAAGCGATGAGGAATGTCCCGAATTCCTGCGCATTTCCTTTTTTAAATTTAATCGCAGGATCGAAGAGAGAATTATAGCATTAGCGAGGAACTTCTTTAAGCGGTGGAAATTCAACCTGCAAAAAGCGCTAGAGGCGCACACCTTTTATTGCCTTAGACTCCACGACACCGATCAGGCCGATAGGTTGAATAGCACGTTTATCCAGGATGTGTACACGAATCACCCAGAAGATGTCGGTGTGGTTTATGGAAAAGGGATGGACAGGGTATCGGCCCTGTCCACCAATGAACAGATCTCTTCCGAGCTCTTGACTGCCAGCTGCCGTTTTGGAAGAAAAATCAAACGGACCGGGCAGAAAGTCGCAAGGGTGTTCAAGAGGTTTGTCCCTCCGTTCCCGAATGAGCTTAGATATAGAGATGTCTGACACTATCGGGTATCTGTTTTTCCTTGTTCTGCTCTTTCATGGCTTTATTGAAGTCTTCCATTGTGACCATTCCATCCGGATGGACGCGCAACTCCTCTTTAGAACACTTGAGCTTGCTGAGGCGCGCCAATGAAAAGAGAGAAGCTGTCTCTACAATTCCTTCAATCGCAGCACCGGGCATTTTATCCGTTTGTTCAGCCAGAGCGTCAAGGTTGACATCAGGGTGCAGCAGACCTTCCTTGACCAGCTTGCGTGTATGGATATCGAAGATTTTACGCCTTGCTTTTCTGTCAGGCAGTCCAATTTCAATATGAACGCCCAATCGTCCGTGACGAAGGGCTGCAGGATCGATCTCATCCTTGCGGTTTGTCAATCCGATGACAAGGAGGTTGTTGAGCTCGTTCAGCCCGTCCATCTCTCCAAGGAACTGGTTGACCAATGTGTCGCGCACTTTGTTAACAGATCCTCCTCGCTGAGGCAGGAGAGCGTCGATCTCGTCAACAATGACGATGTATAAGGGGCTGTCCTCTCCGTATTTTTTTTGCGCTGCCTTGGCTGCCTCGAAGAGTTTGCGGATGTTTTCTTCAGACTGGCCAAACCACATGTTGAATACTTCAGTTGCCGTAATCAACTGCAAACGCTCTCCCGAGCAGCCAAGCATTTCACCCACGTGCCGCGCTAAAGTGGTTTTACCTGTTCCTGGAGGTCCCCAGAGAAGGATCCCTTTAATCGGTTTTGTGCCCCGTCTGCGCGCCTCTTCGAACAACCGGTCGCTGCGGGAGTAGAAGATACGGAACACTTGTTCGAACTCTTTATCAATTCCTGCCATGCCAAGATCTTCGAGATATTTGATCGGGTCGTCTACTTCGAGAACCTTAGGCTGTGCGCTGATTGCAATATTTGATTTGTCCTTTCCTCTGAACTGGATTTCAGTATCTGGAGTAATCCCTGAAAAAACCTTTTCCTTATCGATTGAAGAGGTGTCATCCTCAAATGTCACTTCTTCTATCTTGACACAGACGGTGTGGTTGCTCCTTGTTTCCAACTCTAAGATCTGTCCATGGATCAGACGGTCCGGGAGTTGTTCCATCAGAGCTTCTCTGAGTTCTTCTTCCTTGATGCTGATGTGCTGTCCAGACTTTGCCGGATAAGAGATGAATTTGATTTTTTTCAGAGGATGCACTTTGCTATCGTTTACAGAAATGAGATCAACACCTTCATCGATCGTTACATTGAGTTTGGTCTCATCAGTCAGCGACCAGATCGCCTCCCTTCTTTTTTTGGGGAGTTGAGCTGCCGGATCAGAGGGTTTGGCAGATTTTATCTCTACTATATATCTGCCGGATTCAAGTTCGACCAGCATTTTTTCTCCAGAGACCAACGGTTTGTTTCTTTTCAGTAGCTCTGTCTTGAGCTCATCCATATTGATCCAGGCGCCTGAACTCAAAAGAGAGTCCTGTGTTGTGAAATCCTCTTTTACATCAACGACTTCAATGTGCATCCTGCCAGCGGGGACCGGTTCCCCTTGACAAAGAGAGATCAAAGAGCCTCCACCCACTAGCTGTATCTCAGTCTCCATGCCAATGGCGAATGCATCTTTGAGGGATTCAGAAGATTTTACTTTTTTTCCATGATTGCCCTGTGCTGCTTTGTCCAAAATCCCTTTGCGGAATGTCACTTCGACATTCCATCCGTTTTCAAGTTCAAAGGTTTTTTTGAAACCCTCTGTAATATAGGGGTATTTAGCTAATTCCTTTCGGATCATGGCTGTCAATTCTTCACGTCTGACGACGATAGGAGGTCTTTCATGCTTGGCTGTATTTTCCTGTTTTGTGACGCGCATTGAAAAACGCATAGCCTTGAGATCATCAGAGTGTACGTTTTCAATTAAGGTTAAGTTTTCAGCTGCTGTTGCCGAAAAATCGATTTCAGTTGCACCATCGAGCCTTCCAAAGGCTGAGACTTCTTCGGTTCTTGGGACAGAATCATCAAAAACTGTTCGAACGACCTGTAATTCCAATCTGTCCTTTTCATTTGTAACGACAGAAAAACGGTGATTGTCAACCAGTCTCTCAGGGGCCTGACGAAGGGCTGTTTCCTTTAATTGGTCGAGGGTGATTTTCAGGCCGTCATCAGGGACTCTCTCCGATTTCACTTGAATGGTCGCGCGTTTCAGAGGGTGTACCTTATGGTCTCTGACCATATTAACGTGAAGCTCTTTTTCTACAGCGAAACGCATATCGGTTTCTCCGTTGATCGCCCAAAGCGGCTCTGTCCCCATTCTCTTCCATTCGTCATCACTTCCAGACCCCAGGGCTTTTTTGACTTCGATGTAGTAATTTCCGGATGAGAGGGCGACTTCGAAGATCTCTCCCACTGTAAATGGTCGGTCCATCTTCGCTATTGTCTGCTTCAAATCGTCTAAACAGATCCATCTCTCCTTCTCATGATCGATCGCAACCGTTTGTTTTCCTGGCATATCGGCGATCTTAAAATCGATTCTTCGGGCAGGATTGGGCTTGCCTTCGGTTAAAAGAACCGTAGATGGGGCAAGAAGACGAAAGGGGGTTTCTCTTGAGAGGACAAATCCGTCAGAGTAATCGATGAGCTGCAAATTTTGTTGATCAACAGATGGAGGAAGGACTCCTTCCTTGAATTTTACTGTCAGGTCCCATCCCGATGGGAGATGCAGGGTAAATTCAGCTCCTTGGGCAATCACGCGGTTGTGGTACCGTTTATAGATCTCCTCTTTTATTTCTTCGGATGAAATGGAAAGAGGGAGTGTATCGCTGGAAGCGAATACGGAACGTTTGGCGATTGATAGTTGGAAGTCCATCCGCAGAACTTCCTCTTTATAAACCTGGTCGGTCATCATGACATGAGGTGATAAGCGGGGAACGATGGTAAATTGAGTATCCGGCAAGAGAATGCCATAGGAATTCGTTGGAATTTCCTGTCTTCCTGCGGGATGAATGGTGTTGATCTTCACCTTGAAAGTTCCTTGGGGAAGACTTAAAGTCAGGCTTTTGCCACGTGTGATCACTTCATTTTCCAGTGCTTTTCTCACAGAATCTCTGACCTGGTCCAGATTTATTGTCCTCTGGTCATCTTCATGATAGAGGCTTTTCTCATCATCGATTTCAATTTCCAGGTTCCCGATTGTATAGGGGATATGTTGAGAAGGGTCGTAAGGGGAGAGGGATACACCACGGAAATTTTTCGTTGAATAAATTCCGTCGCCCACTGAGTCCATCTGAATATCTGTCATTCCAATCCGGCCTTGATCCATCGCAGCCAGACCTGCCCTGAAGACCTGGTCGGCAATTTTAACAAACCGGGGTTCCGTTGCGTCAGTATTTCCAAATAGCTGTGTGTAATCATCGGGACTTAACCAGACGACATTTTTTTCTCGAAGATTTAATTGGGATACAGGTTGGATTTCCAGCGATTTCAATATGGGAAGGGCTGGAACTTCCTGTACTTCCTGACTCGAGTTTCGTGTTGTTCCTTCAACTGAACTTGAAGCGGCATGTCTTTGAACTTGAAGTGACATAGGTAATATCTCCTTTTGAGGGCAGACCTTAAATTCATAAGAACTTGAAGGGAAGCGCCCTCATTTATCCCGCCATGCTTCCCCTTTGCAGATGAAGAGCAGGGATTTGAAATCAATTTCAGGCAAATTCTGATTGGAAAAACACAGTTTTTCCACAGTTTCAATCCTATAGTCCAAGAGGACTCTTTCATGAATATGTAAAATCAGACATAATTTTTTTTATAGTTCTAGTAAATGTTTTATTTGAAATCATTTTTTCAAAATGTGAAAAAAAGGGGATGCCAGGTCAACTTCAGGATTGCGGATTTTAACATGATGCTGTCCAAAATTTTGAATGTGTTCCGGTAAACAGATTGGAGGAGATATGGCAGTCAGTTCTTGTCAAAAAGTGGGGAATTATACCTGTGTAGAGAAGCCGCAGTCGCAATCGTTACTCTGTACTTTTCCCGAAGAGCTTATTGAACTGATCCTTGTCCATGTTGATGAACTATCTGATCGCTACCATGCAGCGCTTGCTTGCAAAAAAATCTATCGGATCACCGGCGGCTCACAACTGTGGATAGAACAACGGGCGGCTTGTGAAAGGATTTTTGCGCTCAATTTTCCGGCAGGAGAACTGCCTTCCCCTTCGATATGGCATGGAAATTCCTGGCTGGCAATGGGACTGTATCGTCAACGTTTTATTCACCTTTTTTTAAACAATTATTCAATGAATGAAGTCGCTCAAATGGAGATCGGCAAAGAGTGTTCGCCCATTCAATCTGATGCACTCCGCATGGCGTGGAGGAGTTATTTCACACGGAGTGTAAAAAACGGCAGGCTGGATATTTATTATTCTTTTAGATTTTCGGCAGATTCGTTCGCTCTTTTTCTTGAGGTATTGAAAGATCGAAAAGAGGTTGTCGAGATCTTCTGGCAATGTCCGATCAACATCACGTTGGCAGCAATGTTCTCCTCATTTTTGAAAGAGGAAGGGGGGAGATTTCGTTCGATTACTTTCAGTCCATCTTCCCGTTCGGCTACTGCTGAAACCGTAAGCATGATCATAGACTCTTTGCGCTACATGCCGAACCTTGAGAAGTTAACCCTGGATACTCTTCCATTCCGTGGAGTTGATCTTCGACAGTTGGGGATTAGGATGAGTGGAATGGATGGACTGCGCCAGTTGCACATCAATTTCAGTTATTACAGGAGTCTGACTGTGAAGGAGTGGGCTGAAGTGGGTGTCTTATTGACAAGTCGAACGGTCAGGCATTTATGGATCGAAGGGATGACAGATATTGGCCTGAGTGTGCTCGAACATGCTCTCATTGGGACGATGATTCCTAAAATTTGCCTGCGTTCCGGTCAGTTGTCCTCCATTTCAGAAGGGATATTGTCTCGGTTGATTGAGGAAAATCCTTACATTTCCTTGTTAGATGTTTCTTGTAATCCTCACATGTATTTGGATGATCTGCCCAGGCTGGCTGCTGTCGTCGATGCACGTCAGGAGCTTGAATTTGGTATATCCGGTTCTAGGATATTATCCACTTGCGCCGCTTCCTCATCTTCCACAAAACAAAAGCGAAGACGAAAATTTACATTGAAGCTTTTTCATTGAGACACATTGAAACTATCGTGAACTTTGTGGAGGCGATTACGAGGAGAGGAGGCCGAGCTTGACAAAGCTCTCTTTTAACGATAGATTTTCCGGTTTGTCAAAAGCTTCCGATTTGGCAAGCCATTTAACATAGTCTTCAGGTACCTGTTCGAGAGGCTTTCCCTGGTACTTTCCAAAAGGCATGACCTTGATGTCCCTTGGAGAACACAGGAGATTGTATGTCTGCTCAATATCCAAATCATCGCTCATCTTCTTGAAAACCTCGTGCAAAACGATGACGTCGTCAAGGGCTCGGTGCGCGTTGTTCGCTTCGACCCCGTAAATCTCACGCAGGAACTGAAGCGCGTGGCGAGGGAGATCGGGACGGTAACGGCGGGCCCATTTCAACGTATCGAAAAAACGCCACTCAGGCATTTCCAGCTCATGCCTCTTAAACTCGTGCCTTAAAAAATGGATGTCGAAATTATCGTTATTGTGGGCGATCAGGATCACATCGCCGGAACAGAAATCAATGAACCGCTGACCGATCTCACTGAAAGGGGGAGCATCTTTGACCATGTCGTCTGTGATGTGGTGCACTTTGCTTGCTTCTTCAGGAATGGGGATCCCTGGATTAA
>CAZWOB010000001.1:25023-137359 GCA_964635295.1 uncultured bacterium | reverse complement strand
CCCTTGACCTTTTCGTCTCAAATCGTTATTTATAATATCTTGTAAATTTCGAATCAGGATCATTTATTTTGAAACGCAAGAATTTAAGTCCTTTACGCAACCTGAGCAGCGACTTTCCCGCAAGTATAGTAGTCTTCCTTGTAGCGCTTCCATTGTGTTTAGGGATCGCTTTAGCTTCCGGCGCCCCCCTTATTTCGGGCTTAATCGCCGGGATTGTCGGCGGTATTGTCGTTGGATTTCTCAGCGAGTCCCCCTTAGGTGTTAGCGGCCCAGCGGCTGGACTGGCTGTGATTGTCCTGACTGCCATCCAGGAGCTTGGATCGCTGCCCGTATTTTTGGCCGCCGTTGTCTTGTCGGGCGTGATTCAAATCATTCTAGGACTCCTCAGAGCCGGCTTCATCGGTTATTTTTTTCCATCGGCTGTGATCAAGGGGATGTTGGCGGGTATCGGCTGCATCATTATCCTTAAACAGATTCCTCATGCGGTCGGCTACGATAAAGTTTATGAAGGAAGCTTGTCCTTTATTCAGGAGGACAACCAAAACACACTGACTGAATTAATCAACATGCTCCAATACATCAGCCCCGGCCCTCTGCTAATCGCCGTGGTTTCCCTTGCTATTCTCATTATTTGGGAGAGGCCGTGGATTAAAAACTATCGCTGGTCCAAATTAATTCCCGGTCCTTTGGTCTCCGCAGTAACAGGAGCGCTTCTTGTCCTTTTATTCGAGCAGTTCCCTCTGCTCCAACTAAAAGCAGATCAAGTCGTGCAGATGCCGGTGATTTCGGACTTTTCAAATTATTCTAGGTTGATCACATTTCCTGATTTTTCAGCATTTACTCGTTTTGACGTACTTGGCGTAGCCTTCACCATTGCCGTTATAGGCAGTATTGAAACACTTTTATGCTTAGAAGCCGCTGATAAGCTTGATCCTTACAAGCGCGTGACCTCAACCAACAGAGAGCTTCTTGCGCAAGGGGTTGGCAATTGCGTGTCCGGTCTGTTGGGAGGTCTTCCCGTCACGCAAGTGATTGTCCGCACCTCCTCAAACGTACAGGCGGAAGCAAAAACCAAGACATCGGCCATTTTTCATGGCGTTTGGCTGTTGCTTAGCCTCTTGTTTTTTCCGTACTTACTGAACTTAATTCCATTATCCGGCCTTGCGGCTATCCTGCTTGTGGTTGGTTTCAAATTGATCAAGCCACAGCAGATCCGCAACCTCTATAAAGAGGGCTTTGACCAGATCGTGCCTTTTACAGTAACCATCATCGCGCTCATTTTTACCGACCTATTGATCGGGGTCACATTGGGACTTGCCGTCGGTTTATTTTTAATTTTGTGGGAAAATTACCGAAACCCCTTTTATGCCGATCCAGATATTGATCATCCGGAAGATGGCATTCGCATTCAATTGGCCGAGGATGTGAGCTTTTTAAACAAGGCGGGCCTTTTGCAGGCATTCGACCACCTTCCCGATGGATTAAGGGTCGTTATTGATGCATCGCGAACGCGTCAGATGCATCCTGATATTCATGAGATTATCGACGATTTCCTAATCAATGCGAAGACAAGGAATATTGAAGTAGAGTATATTAAACAAAACAATTCGGGCATCAGCGATCATCGCAAGCATATGTATGACATCAGCCTGGAGAAATCTGAATCCAACCGCAAGGAGAAAGAGAAATGAGAACGCATACCAAAAAGACTCAGGCGAGCGTTACGCCGGACGATGCTCTTCAGTATTTAAAAGAGGGTAATGAGCGGTTTCAAAACAATTTGAAGGCAAACCGCAATTTACTGCAGCAGGTGAACGAAACGAGCGATGGACAGTTTCCTTTCGCAGTTATATTGAGCTGCATTGATTCAAGAACATCAGCCGAGTTGATTTTTGATCAGGGGCTTGGCGATATATTCAGCGTACGCATAGCTGGAAACTTCATTAACGAGGATATTTTGGGTAGCCTTGAGTATGCGTGCAGGGTTGCGGGATCTAAACTCGTCGTGGTGCTTGGCCATACGCGCTGTGGAGCCATCAACGCCGCATGTGACGGAGGTGCTGACGGTTATATCGGCAAGTTGCTTGAAAAGGTGCATCCCGTTGTGGAGAAGGCGAGAAGGGAGCAGCCGAAAGATATGAGTAAAGAAGAGTTTGCGGATCAGGTGGCGCGCCTCAATGTTGAGTACAATGTGGAGAAGATACGGGAGAACTCTTCTGCTTTAAAGCAGCTTGAGGATGATGGTAAGATCCGTATTGTTCCAGCCATCTATAATGTGACGGAAGGTTCAGTTACGTTCTTTGAGTAGGGCTTAGACGCAGATTGCTCCCGAACCTTTTGAAATGTGACTTCGAGTCCCCAGCGATCAACATACATTTGAATGATTTTATCAGCTTTCAGCGTTACATCTGTGCTCATGAGGGGTAAGGTATCCATATATCCATCGGGATCGACGACAAGAACCCTCCTGATTGCAGTAGGTCCAAAAAAATCTACTTCCCAAGGAGAGGTATTGGTCAAAAATTTCACCTTTTCCATTAGGAGAAGGTTCAGGAATCGCGTAAATTCTCGCATTCATTTTCAGCCTATTCCCAATTGAGAATGACTTTACCGCAATTGCCTGAATTCATCGCTTCAAATCCCTTCTCAAAATCATCAGCATCAAACTCATGGGTGATGATGGGGGCTAAATCAACGCCTCCTGCGATCAGGTCGACCATTTTGAACCAGGTTGCGAAAATTTCTCTTCCGTAGATCCCTTTTATCGTCAGCATTTTGAAGATGACAAGGTCCCAATCAATGACAGTATCGGGGGGAAGGATGCCCAATAAAGCGATTTTTGCACCGTGACGGGCGTTATTCAAAAGTGTTGTAAAGGCTTGAGGATTGCCTGACATTTCGAGACAAACGGTAAATCCATGCTGGATTCCCAATGCGGCCATTGCGTCTTCAAGCGAAGTGTGTGAAACATTGACAGCAGCGTCGGCACCCACTTTTCTCGCAAGGTCTAAACGGTAGTCGTTCACATCCGTGATGACGATATTTCTGGCTCCAGCCTTTTTTGCTATGGCCACTGCCATTGCCCCGATGGGTCCAGCACCTGTAATCAGGACATTTTCACCAGTTAATTTGAATGTCAGGGCTGTATGGACAGCATTGCCGAACGGATCGAAAATGGCAGCGATGCGATCTTCTACAGTATCCGGTAATACAAAAACGTTTTCTGCAGGCAATGTGAAATATTCGGCAAAACACCCTGTTAAATGGTAGCCAATTCCGCGCGTATTGATGCAGAGGTGCTTCAAACCTTTCCGACAATTCGGGCAGTGTCCGCAAGTGATGTGTCCTTCACCGCTGACCCTGTCGCCGACCTTCAGGCCTTTGACCGCTCGCCCGACTTCTACGATGTCTCCTACGAACTCATGTCCGACTATCATGGGTACAGGCACATTTTTTTGTGCCCATTTGTCCCATTTGTAAATGTGCAGGTCGGTCCCGCAAATGGACGTTTTATGGATCTTGATGAGAACATCATGATCTCCGCAAGTCGGAAGAGGGGAGTCTTCCATCCATAGTCCAACTTCTGGTCTTTTTTTTATTATACTTTTCATAGATTTACCATAACAACATTACCCATTATGGTATAACATTTAATTCTTTTCCAACAATTTTAAAGGCGTTAATCGCTTTATCTAAGTCATCTATGGTATGTGCGGCTGACATCTGCGTTCTGATCCGCGCTTGTTCTTTAGGAACGACCGGATAGCAAAATCCGATGACAAAGACACCGTGATCAAGCATCCGGGCGGCAAATTCCTGCGCGAGTTTTGCATCGCCCAGCATGACTGGAATGATCGGGTGTTCACCAGGAACAAGCGTAAATCCGAGGGCCTCCATTTTTTCTCTGAAATAGGCGCTGTTTTTCTTCAGCGTTTCTCTCAAGTCGCTGGAAGAGGAGAGCATTTCAAATACTTTTAATGAGGCTGTAACAATTCCAGGGCATAGGGAATTAGAGAATAAATAGGGTCTCGACCGTTGTCTGAGCCATTCGATAATCTCTTTTCTACCGGAAGTATATCCTCCTGATGCTCCACCCAAGGCTTTACCAAGCGTTCCCGTTATGATGTCGACACGGCCGATAACGCCGCAGTGTTCGTGTGTCCCACGGCCGTTTTCTCCAATAAATCCCGCAGCATGGCAGTCGTCGACCATGACAAGCGCATCATATTTGTCAGCCAAGTCGCAGACCGCTTTTAGGTTGGCAATAATGCCGTCCATCGAAAAAACACCGTCTGTGGCAATTAATTTGTAACGTGCCCCTTGTTCGACCGCTTCTTTGAGCTTGGATTCGAGGTCTTTCATATCATTGTTTTTGTAACGGAACCTTTTCGCTTTGCACAATCGAACGCCATCAATGATGCTGGCGTGGTTCAGTGAATCGCTGATAATGGCGTCTTCGGGACCCAGCAACGTTTCAAACAGGCCGCCGTTGGCATCGAAGCAGGAGCTGTACAGGATGGTATCTTCAGTTTTTAAAAAATTTGAAATCGATTTTTCAAGATCTTTGTGAATCGTTTGCGTTCCACAGATAAACCTTACTGATGCAAGGCCGAAACCCCACTTGTCAAACCCTTCTTTTGCAGCTTTGACGATTTCAGGGTGGTTGGCAAGTCCGAGATAATTGTTCGCGCAAAAATTCAGTACTTCAGAGTTGCCTTTTACTGTTACCGATGATTTTTGAGGTGAGGTGATTTCCCTTTCATCTTTAAATAAACCAGTCGCTTTGAGCTCTTCGATTTGATTGGAGATTTGATCTAAGAAACCACGATTCATTAGTAAATCCTTGTCTTTTATTGAATTGAACAAATATTAAAACATAAAGCTACAATTTTAAGCTATTCAATTAAGAGTTTAGAACCTTGGTTCATGACAATGCATGCCAGCGCCACAGCCAGGCTTCTCTCCATTACTCCCCTGAAACATGTCGACAATCCCGCGCGCGAAATGATTGTTCGATAGTTTTCCGGCCTTCGCTTGACAGCCTGATCTTGTTTCAGGCCTCTTAAATAATCCAACGGAGTGGATACTGCTCCTCCAACAGCGCCGGAAATGCCGGCCCCCATCACTTCCGTCCATCGTGATTGCCCGAAGCTTGCAGCGAAAATGCTGGAGATCCGTTCTGCCACAACATAATAAGACGCAACATAGACGACTTCTCTGGTCATCAAAGCGCCTGATCCGGCAAACAACCCTCGAATTCCGTTGATCCTTACAACGTCTCGAACCACGCGCTGCGTATGGTAGCCCTCATGTCCACTTTTTTGAATATTTTGAACGACCAGTTCAACCGGGACAGTTGTCATCCCTGAAAGGGCCCCGGCAACACTTGAAACTAAAAGGGTTTGTCCAAACGTTTGGTCGGAAAATAGGATTTTTTTCATCAATCCTAATGTGGAAATTTGGACAGCAGCTTGCGGGATGCCTGTGATGGCGTTGATGCCTGTGCCGCGGAAACAGTGACGGAAATGGAATGGAGCGCCGATCAAACGCATATTTTTCGCATAGAAAAAAGGGTTGAGCAGGGACACTCCAATTCCTAAAAGAGCGCCGTTTCTGAAATCTTTAGATAAGTTGTACCAAACGGTTTTCTCAGTTGAATGATCGGTGGGTTGCATATCAGCCTCATGACGACACTATTTAAAGTATTGACTGCAATCTTTCCACCACTGATGGATGTCGTGACTGCAGATTGAATTTCTCATCGTGTTCATGCGGAACGAACGTTCAATATCTGACATTTCCAGAGCTTTAACAATCGAATCTTTTATTTCCTCGATGCTGTAGGGATTTATCGCCAGGCAGTCTTCAATCTCTGAGATCGCCCCAGCAAACTTTGAAAGGATCAATATCCCTTTTTCGTCTGAGTGGGAAGCGATGAACTCTTTGCAGACAAGGTTCATTCCATCCCTGAGAGGTGTCACAAGGCCAATGTCAGAAGCTAAATAAAGGGCGACCAGTTGTTCAAAGGGCTTTGTTCCGTAATTGTAATGGACAGGACTCCAGCGGTCTGTTGCATAGGTTCCGTTGATCCTGCCAACAAGTTCGTCAATTTCTTTTTTGAGCTCCTGATAAGTCTCGACATTTTCTCTGCTGGGAACTGTCAGCTGATAGAAGACAAATGTCCCCCTGAGGTCTGGCCTGGTCTGAAGCAAGCGTTCGATAGCTTTCAGTCTTTCTTTGATTCCTTTCGAATAGTCGATCCGGTCGACACCGAGGATAATCTGCTTATGCCCCATCGACTCCTTGAATTCAGCGCAGTGTTGTTGGACGGTATCCTTCTTGCTTGTGGAATCGAATAGCTTGAAATCGATGCTGATGGGATTGGTGAACAATTGGCAGTCGGTCTTCTCTACTTGCAAGCGTTCGATGGCCCCGGTGAAGTTGGCTAAATAATCCGGGTGATGAAAACCTACTGAATGACACTGGAGAAGTGAAGAGATCAGTTCTCTACCCCAAGGCAGAATGGAAAAAATGTCGACATGGGGGAAGGGGATGTGGAGAAAGAAATGAATATCGAGCTCCGGCCGCATTTTTTTAAGATAATAGGGGACCAGCATCAGATGGTAATCATGGATCCAGACGGTCTCCCCCTTGCTTGCGGACCGGACGATGGAATTAGCAAAACGTTCGTTGATCTTTTGATACATCTTCCAGGCCCTGTCCTGAATGGAGCATTTTTCGAAGAAATAATGAAAGAGCGCCCATAAGGTCTCATTGCAAAAATGATCGTAAAAAAGGGAAACCTCATCTGCGGACAAGGGGACACAGTTGATTTTATAAGCGTCCGGATGATTGGCTGTTTCTTCACACAGCGTGTTGACCTGGTACTCGGTAAATTTCTCTGAAGCTCCTCCATCCCAGCCGATCCATGTACCGCCGGTGTCGATAACGATCGGCTCGACAGCGTTGATCAGACCGCCTGCTGCACGAATCCATTGTCCTTCTTTATTCTGGTAGTAGGGGAGCCTGTTTGATACGACAGTCAGCTTGGAGTTCATGAAGGTGCCGCTTTGACCATGCTCAGTTTTTCCAGTTGAGTATTGATGTCATTGATCAGATCTTCAGGATCTTCAATACCAACGGAGAAACGCACCAGACCATCTGAAATTCCCATTTCCATCCGTTCCTTATCAGGTATGGATGCATGTGTCATTGTTGCAGGATGGTTCACAAGGGATTCCACTCCACCTAAGCTTTCCGCAAGGGTGAAGAGCTTGAAATTTTTTATAAGGCGCAATGTGTCTTCGAGCGAAAGGTTGAACTCAACAGAGACCATCCCGCTGTATCCTGTCATTTGAGCGCTGGCCACTTCATGCCCGGGATGCGCCTTCAGACCCGGGTAATAGATTTTTCCAACCAAAGGATGAGAGGCGAGAAACTCGGAAATTGCCATCGCATTTCGCTGATGGTGTTCCATTCTTAGTCCCAGCGTTTTCAATCCTCTCATTGTCAGCCATGCATCGAACGGGCTGGGATTCACCCCGATCGACATACGGTTGAATTTAAACGCTTCATCCAGATTCGTATCATTGGTTACAAGCGCTCCTCCAACCACATCGGAGTGGCCTCCAATATATTTTGTCGTGCTGTGCCAAACGATGTCCGCTCCAAGGTTCAAAGGATTCTGGAAGCAGGGGGTCGCAAATGTATTGTCGATGATTGTCAGTGTTCCCGCAGATTTTGCTTTGGAGCAGAGTTTCCTGATGTCGTAAATGTCTAAAAGGGGGTTTGTCGGCGTTTCAAATAATAGCCATGCTGGTTTTTGTTCGAGATACTCATCGATTTGTTCGACGTCGATCACATGAAAAGAGATAGGCGTGTTTTTGAAAAAGCGATAAGTTCCTCCGTACAGTCCTTTAAGAGCAATGACACTGTCACCGGGATTTAGCATTGCTGCCATTGCTGAAAGAGCGCCTAGTCCTGATGAACACACCGTTGCAAATTTTCCTTCTTCAAGAGAGGCCAGCAGTTCCTCCAATCGGGTAAAGTTGGGGTTGCCGGCCCTTGTGTAATCGTATCCGCGGGTTTGTCCTGGCGCATCCTGCTCAAAAGTGCTCGTCATATAGATAGGAGGGATTACCGCGCCTGTTTGCGCGTCTGGCTCCGAACCGATATGGATAGCGCGTGTTTTAAATTTCATGAACCTATCCGTAAATTTCCTTCATAACAGATGATGATCCGACATCCATTCATCATTAAAGATCTTACTGAGATATTTGACACCTCCGTCCGGTGCGACGGTGACAATTGTCGATGGCCGGGTCAGTTTTTTGGCGATCTCCAAAGCCGCCCAAACGTTAGCCCCCGTAGAACCACCTGCAAGGATTCCCTCTTCAGAGGCGAGTTTTCGACAAACGTTGAAGGCGTCTCGGTCGGGGACTTGCATCACATCGTCGACAACAGACCAGTCAAGCGCTTTTGCCAGATGGTCCTCTCCTATTCCTTCAAGCTGATAGTTGCAATTGGCATCGACAGGGATCGTACCAGATTTAAAGTAGGGGTAGTAGATAGAGCCGATTGGATCCGGCATCACGACCTTGATATCCGGCTGCTGCTTTTTCAAATATCTGCCTACACCGGAGATTGTTCCTCCAGTGCTTGAGCTTGCGATGAAATAATCGATTTTACCGTTCGTCTGCTCCCATATCTCCGGCCCCGTTGACATGAAATGCGCTTCAGTATTTTTGGGGTTGTCGTATTGATCGATACGAAAACTATTCGGAGTGATTTTCTCGAGGTCCTTCGCTACATTGACGTAATGTTCAGGTGAGTCCGGAGAGGCTTCGGTTGGACAGATGATGATTTCAGCGCCGTAAGCTTTGAGGCTGTTTTGTTTTTCCAGGCTCACCTTATCAGGCATGGTCAAAATCGCTTTGTAACCTTTGATGGCTGCGATCATCGCGACTGCGGCTCCCGTATTGCCTGATGTATTTTCAATGATTGTACCGCCGGGTTTCAGGAGCCCCCGTTTTTCAGCGTCAGACACGATATAATTCACGATGCGGTCTTTGATGCTGAATCCAGGATTGAAAAATTCAAGCTTGAGCAGGATGGTGACATGGGGGACGGAAACAATGTTTTGCAACTTTACCAAAGGGGTGTTGCCGATTGTTTCCGCCACTGTTTTGAGATGAGCGCTTGTCGTCGTCATACCACCGATAAGGTCTAAAGGTTGTTCAGGGTCTCAA
Source organism: uncultured bacterium (assembly GCA_964635295.1). GTDB lineage: Bacteria > Chlamydiota > Chlamydiia > Chlamydiales > Waddliaceae > Waddlia. The sequence goes on along the minus strand of CAZWOB010000001.1, from coordinate 128,111 downwards.
TGGACTCAACAATATTATCTTCAGTAATCTCGCTGTTGCCTGCGAGTTTTTTCCCTTTCTTTGTTTCCGTGTTGATAATGACCATAGTCGGCGTTCCTTTGATCTTGAACTTTTCGCCAAGTTTCTTATAGAACTTGATCGCAAGTGCTATATCCGCGTAGTTGAGTTCGGAATATTTGACACCGTGCCTGGCGGCTTCCTCAACGATAATATTCTCGCTTGGAGCGCTGTTTTCCACTGAAAGCTCTGTAAGCATGTCCCTGAGCTCAAAATATTGCGGTTTGTTGTTCAAAATGAAAGAAAGGTTGTAGGGGATGTAGTTCAACGTTTCCGGATGGATAGCATGATCGATAAAGAAGAATTTCGCATTGTCGTCGATACGTTCAACCATGCGCTTGAGATCAGGTTCCAGCTTTCTGCAGGCCGGGCAGGCCCAATCGGTAAATAGATAGACTTCGATGTTGCTGTCCTGATTGCCGAAGGCGATGCTTTCTTTGATCGAGTTCTGGGCTGCCTCCATTGCATCGGTCTTTGTGACGCCTAGAAATGCGATGAGTAGACCGACTCCGATTGCTGTTGTCGAGGTTAAACTTTTCCATTTTGTCAGCATGGTTTTCTCCTGAATTCCTTGAGATTGTTTGTGGACTCTGTATGCTTGTATCACAAAAGCAATTGACAGACATGATGCGATGCCCAGACAAACGGGGCACCAACTGCCGATCAGTACTTTCTGTACGTAAATAAAATAAATTTCTGCACCGATCGCCGACCCTAAAAGCAACAGTTGCAAGTAGCTGATCAACGGGTTTTTTCGTGAGAACCATTGTCCGATCATCGCGATGGTAAAAAAGACTCCTCCGAAGGCCTCGAACGGCAATCCAAAAAGACGCCAACTGTGTCCCTCAGCGCATTGGGTGCTGCATAAACGCAGAATGGACATGACCGTGAGAATGACACCGGCAGTGATTGCTAACAGGGCAATCAACCAGCATTTGGTGTCCCGGTCTAGGTGGAGTGAACGTATTTTTTCCATATTCAAAATCTCGAACTTTTAACGGTTTAAGTCAAGTATTTTCCTGCAAAAGGATGTTTGGGATCCAGTTCAAGCGTCCGTTTGAACTCTTTGTCCGCACTGACAAGATCCCCCGATTCTTTATAACTGAGCGCCAGGAAGTAACGAAATTGAGCGGATTCGCCTGATTGTTGGATCACATGTGATAAGATCTCTTTGCACGCTTCAAAATCGTATAAATAGTAAAATGCCTGGGCCAATAGATACGCCAGGGCATCGTCCTCTTTGCTTATCCAAAAGAAATGCTCTTTCACATTTTTCATCACCTCAGACATTACGTGATACTTTGAGTCTTCGAGAGATGTAAATAACTCTTTGATGTTTAATCTCTTAAAAAAATACAAGAGTTGAGGGTCGAAGTTGCTGAGTTGAAAGAATGACAGAACCTGGTCCACAGTGAACTCATCATCACCGGAAAGGGTTTTATCGATCAGCTTATGACAGTCTAAAGTGTTGAACCCATCGACAAAGAGGGAGTGGAACTGATCCCTTGCCTGTGTATGCGGTTTATTGAATGAGATGATCCAGTGGTTGAACAATATGTCGCGGTAATCGGTTTTGGGAGGCCGTGGATAGTTTTCCATTGTCCCTTCCAAAAACTCTGTGTACAGTTTAAGGGCGTATCCATTCACATCGACGTTGACATCACCAAAATCAGTAACGATCGGGCGATGGTCACAGTTCTCTTTGAGCTCTTTCGGGGTATGAAACGCTTTATCTCCTGAGATGATGAACAATCTGTCATTGGCAAGCGTTTTCAGGTTTCTAATGGTGCGGAAGGATTCTGCAGGTATTAAGAATGGCGTCCCTTCCGGCAAGCATGTTTTAAAGGATTGTAGAACCTCGTCGAAACCTGGGTCATCCGGGTAGCGCGGAAAGTGTTCGATCTCTGTCGGGGCAAACTTAACATCGACTTCTTTCATTTTTTTGGGATCTTCGATCAACTCCTCTTTTGTTATGCGATCCCCGGAAAGAACCGGATAACCTTCGAGGAGCTGTCCATCCTCATATCTGAAGAGGTCATTGGGCAGGGCTGCATAGAAATAATTGGTAATCGCGATCAAGGGATTGGAGAGATTGTTCAAAGTTTTTCCAGATTTAACGAGAGTGCATTCCGACCCTTTGGTCGGGTCGTAATTCGCAAAATCAAGCTTTCCATCATCAATGAATCTTTTCAGTTTCGGGTGGTTTAGCCAGAAGTCTAAATACTCTTCGACATTATCGGAAATGACCAGGCAGATCTGCTGCTCAATTGGCAAAAGCCTTGTTAATTCTTTGAGATACAGATAGCTGAAACGCCCGGCTCCGGCGCCTACTTCAACGATATACAGGGGCTCATTTGGATCGAGCTCGGATTCCCAGTCCCTGATCGCTGCGATCGTCTGCCAGGCGTAGGCGCGGGCGATATAGGGATTGTTCGAGATTTTCCAGGCCCTTGGACCGCTGTGTTTATAAGCGTTGTGCTGGAGTTTCCAGAGCAGTGACTCGGAAAAGGGAACTCCTTCTTCAATTGTACCCATCATATTGATCATTAGAGCGTAATCTAAACAGCTTGTCAAGATTCAATTGTTAAATTATACATTTTAATCATGGAAACATTTACCCCCATAACAGCTTTGATCGGCGGCCTGCTGATCGGTTTGGCTTCTGCAGCTTACCTGTATTTGCAGGGGCGTTATTGCGGGATAAGCGGAATGGTCTCTGACATTGTGCAGAGACATCCCAATTTTCGGTTCTCGATTTTTTTTCTTCTAGGGTTGGTTTTCGGAGGTTTTCTTCTTAATTTTGTCTATCCGAAAGCGTTGGATGTAAATTTTCTATTGCCTTGGCCAGGAGTCATTCTCGCAGGATTGTTGGTTGGTTTTGGATCGAAGCTTGGAGGGGGGTGCACATCAGGACACGGCATCTGCGGGTGCGGAATGCTTGATAAACGTTCGATGACGGCTGTCGCCGTCTTTCTTGTGGTTGCGATGACAACGGCAACTATCCTATATCACTATTTTATTGGAGACCCGCATCCATGATCGGTAAGCTGTTGACCTTTCTCACAGGTGTTGTTTTTGCGATTGGTTTGGGGGTCAGTGAAATGACCCGTCCAGAAAAAATTCTGGCATTTCTCGACCTGTTCGGCGACTGGGACCCTAGCTTGCTGATTGTGATGGGGGCTGGGGTTGGGGTCTATTTGATCTTTCAGAAAATCATTCGCGCTAAATTGAGCCCTGTGTGTGCGGTGGATTATACATTGCCGAAACCAGGCGCGATTGATAAGAGGTTAATCCTTGGCGCAACATTTTTTGGGTTCGGTTGGGGGCTTTTAGGGCTTTGTCCGGGTCCTGCAGTCACTATTATGAGTACATTGAAGCCGGAGCTATTTCTCTTCCTGGCTTCAGTCGGTATTGGTCAGTACTTGGCAAGTATAAAGCTTTGATGTCTTAATAAAAATTAAAATATTTTTATAAGATAGTTGAGTCCTTTCAATGTAGATCATCCTCTTTATTTATAAATAATTATTTCTCTAATTATATGGTATATTATACGGTAATTAAATAATTTTGTTTTGTATATATTTAAATTTAAAAGAGAGGTAAATTATGTTACAAACACTATCAAGATTATTTGACTCAAATCACTTTATTCACCCACGACAATTGGATGATCTTTGGAAACATCACAAACCAAACGTTGGGGAACGTATTTTTGGAATAGCATTATTTATTTTTAGTATTCCATTCACATTAGGTATTGGAACAGGACTCTATCTCTACTTTGCCAATCGAAAAGTTAACCACATTGTACAGCGTGATCAAAGCTACCTAGATGAGCGAGTGAACGCAATGTTTGGAGAATCTCTTAAATCTGATCAAAAAACAAAATTCATTCATGCTCTAAGGGACATACAAAAAAATAAAGATTTGTCTAGTGAGCATTCGGAAACGTTAGATCATTTTTCTGAGGTGCAATTTGATACTTTGTTAAAAGCGGCCCTTGAATATGACAATCTGAATGCAGTGAGAACTCTACTGCTAACGAATAGGGGAGGTTTGTTTTGGATTGATCAGTTGAAAAGCGTGAAAATGATACGAGTCATTTCTAATGTTTTACCCGAGGAAAAAATTCATCAGCTATTAAGTAATGTATTTGCTTCCGGAAAAGGTCAAAATATTCATGGTAATGACCGGCTGTGCAAAGCGATGATCGACATGGCTTTCAAGCATAAGTACGACGGCCGACGGCTTTTTTCCTTCATTGATAAACCACAGATAGCTTCTTATCTTATCAGACGTTTTGGTATTGAGGCGTTAAATCAGAATGGTGATTTTAATCCGATTTTTGATGTTAAACTAGAAATACTACAAGTATTGGTTGAGAAAGGGTTTGAGATAAGAACTAGAGATCTTAATGGAAATACGATTCTCCATCGTTTAAAAGATGATCCTTTACAACATCAATCATTGATAGAAAGTATCTTTTTTGCTCTTAATCAGATGTACCCTTCTTATGATGTGTATGGAAACGAAATAGAGGGAGTAAAAAGTATTAAAGATTTTCTCGATCATGAAAATTTACAAGGTGAAAGAGCTATCTTTTCTCAAGATGAGAAAGGGGATAATAAATTCTGGTACGTTCCTGAATCCTATAGTATGGGGTGGGTTAAGAATACTTCATCACATATTATTGGCTTCGATGTGCGTTTCGACAAAAGAAATTAATTGGCAAGCAGGCCGTTTTGGAGATGGTATTGCGTTTGGCACATGTCTGCCAGCGTGTTGTCGTGGGTGACGGTAATGAGGGATTTTTTCTTGTCCTTGACGAAAGAAAAGAGAATTTCATAGATCAGCTCTGCGTTTTGCCGATCTAGATTTCCTGAAGGTTCATCAGCAAGGATCAGGTCGGGGTCGTTGCAGAGCGCTCGGGCAATCGCCACCCGCTGTTTTTCTCCACCAGAAAGCTGCTTCACATTGTGATGCACCCGGTCTTTTAAGCCAACAGCTTCCAAAAGGTATTCAGCATGCTGACAGGAGTCTGAACCGGGTTTTGTGGCGCGACGAGCAATACGGGCTGGCATCAAGACGTTTTCAAGAGCCGTGCAGTCTTCCAATAAATGAAAGGACTGAAAGACGAAACCGATTGATCTGTTCCGGATGGCAGATTGATTGAATGCTGTCGCATCGTGCCCATCGATCTCCAGTTCACCTTTGCACGGTTTCTCCAGTGTACCTAAAATGTGTAGAAGTGTGGATTTTCCCTCTCCGGACCTTCCCATAATCGATACAGTTTCGCCGACCTCTACTTCAAGATCGATCCCTTTAAGGATCTGTAGCGGTGTCGGATGGGAAAACGACTTATAGATCTTCCTGGCTTTTAAAATCATTCTGACCTCAAGATCGCTGATGGACGGAGCATGCTTGCTTTAATCGCAGGGACAACGCCGGCGACAAGCGAAATAAGCGCTGTCGAGGTTAGGACAAAGGTTAACGCTTCCAGACTGACCTCATTAGGCAAGGTATCTCCGAAGAACGCAGGATTGAACATTTCAAATCCCTGGACACGGCTGATAAAATCAATTAGAGCTTGAAGATTGTGGAGTGTCAGCAGAGCAAGGGCGATCCCTATCATGCTGCCGAGCAGCCCCATCACAATTCCGCAAATTCCGAATATTGCTGCGATGCTTTTCGAAGTGGCGCCCATGGACCTTAAGATGCCGATCTCCATCTTTTTATCGTTGACCAGGATGATCAACATAGAAACGATGTTCGAGCAGGCGACGATGATGATCACCATAGAAATGAGCGTAAACAGGTTGCGTTCGCTTCTCAGCTGCTGGAGAAAATCCTTGGTAAACTCGTATTCCCTGAATGTTTGAACTTTCCAATAACGTTCAATACCTGCGTTCTTGAAGTTTTTTTCGATAGCGGCTTTGATCGTTTCTGCATCGTCAAGATCAGGAATGCGGACATTGATTCCATTGGAGAGAGGGGAGTCGTCCATGGGGTTTCCAGATCGTATGATAGAAACGACTGAATCATTAGCAAGGAGGACCCTGCCTCCCATGGGAAGAATGCCGGGGTCGAAAAAGCCCGCGACGTAGATCGGTATCCGTTGCTCCTGTAACGAGCTGGCCGTTGGTGTTTGATAGCTTAAATAGCCGCGGTCCCCGATCAATGCTCCCGACTCTTTCCAGCTTTTTGGTAAAAGAACGGCTTCTCCCCACAATGGATTGCTCGGAAGTGTTTCCGGCAATGTTTGATTGAAGACCCAAAGCGATGGACTGCTGTTCTCTATCGAGAACTGATCCACAAGGATGTCGTCAATCCCAAGAACGGTCGAGAGGTCGGCCCCTTGCACTTTAAAACGCGCATCAAATTTAATCTCATGAGCGCTCTCGACTTCATCAAGAGACGGTGTTTTCAAAGCAATCTCGCCTTTCGTGTCAGAAAGCAGATAAATGGGAACCCACCCTTCTAGCGGAACAGGAGGTTCGTCATTCATGGCAAGCGTCATCGCGCCGTTTTGTTTCTCAATGATCGCAGGAGTTCCTAATATAGTATCTATATCATCTTCAGATTGAGGCAGGTACAGAGCGTGAATTGTACTTCCAGAGTTCAATACGCAGACTTTTAAACGACAATTTTCCGGGATCGTGTCTTGTGAGATCAACTGACCCTGGGCCGGGGTTTTGATTTTTTCAGGTGTGACTGTTGCGAGGATGTTCTTCATTGAAGCGCGCATCTGACCCGGCGACTGAACCTGTTCGTTTTCGGCTGTGCGGATAAGATTGTCAACATCTGCGGCCGTTACAGGGAACATGATTTTCGGAAGGTTAGGGTTCGAAGGATCAAACGAACTCAAGTAGATTGCCTGGGACAGAACGCGCTTGTCCTGGTCGTCATCGGGATTGCCGGTCAACTGAATCGGCTCAGTACGGTCCATCTTGAGCTTCAAGTTCGTGACGGTCATCTCATATTCGTTTGCCGTCGTACCCTTGACGCTGTCGATTGATCGAAAGGCAAGTTTAACGATGTCTTTCAGATCGCCGGCTTCATCGAGATCAGGAGCAGGCCAGCCATAGGGAATTTCCTGATCGAATTCGGGATCATAGGGGTTTGTTTTCAAACTCCCCAGTTTTTGACCAATTGTTTGTGTCGTATATCCGGAATCCTGGCTGATGCTGTCGATCAAATAGTAATAGGAGTCATAATACTCCTCGGTCGGGGTGACGCGGACAGGAGCTGTCAATGCAATCAGCTTGTTCACCCAGCCCCTTTCAAGGCCGTGCGTGACAGAAAAGAAGACGACGATCAGCCAAACAACTAACGCAATAACAATGATGGAAATAAGGCTGATGATAGAGACGGAGAGCTGCCGCCACCGCGGTACAAGATATTTAAACGCTACCGACAGCTCAAACATGTTTATTTTGTTTCTTTATATTCGACGCGCTGACGGATGGTGGGATCGTACTTTTTCAAGACAATGCGGTCAGGCGTGGAAGTTTTGTTTTTAAAAGTGTAGTAGTGGTGGGAGCTCTGTGAGCTTTTCAGTTTGATTTTTTCCCGTTTGCTTGCCATTTTTTTTCTCCGGATGATTCAATTTTTAGATAGGTAAATGATAAAGAATGAAAAGATTAAAATTCAAGAGGAAAAAGCGATCCTGGTCATGGGTTCAATGTGGTACCCGTCGCCAGATCGGGCAGCCTGATAAGTATGGTATCCCAGACCGGCGATCATGGCTGCATTATCCAGGCTTAACCCAACTGACGGCCATAACAATTCGAAATCAGGCGCTTTTTTATTAAATTTTTTTCTAAGTGTTTGACTGTTGGTAACCCCGCCCCCGAAAAGAATTGTACGGGTCCTGATCTCATTCGCTGCTTTCAAAGTCTTTTTGACGATATCTTCGAATACAGCCTGTTGAAATGAGGCGGCAACATCTGCCATTTCTTCGGTCGTCAGCGAATTTTCTCCTTTGCCGTTCTGCCCTCTGACTGTGTATAAGACGCCGGTTTTGATTCCGCTAAAGGAAAAACAGAGGGGGTTCTTCTTTGACTGGCCTACTTTAAAAGGGAATTGCAAAGGATTTCCCTCTTTGGCCAGCTGTTCAATTTGCGGGCCTCCGGGGTAGGGGAGGTCGAGCATTTTTGCTACCTTGTCAAAAGCTTCGCCTATCGCATCATCAATTGTGTGTCCCAGGGATTGGTAAGTCCCGATAGACTCAATTTTTACCAGGCTTGTATGCGCTCCAGACAAGACAACGCCAAGGCAGGGAAAAGATGGGTGATGGTCAAGCTCCATGATAGCAGCATAGAGGTGGGCTTCGATATGATTGACTCCCACCAGAGGGATATCGAGTGCCAGAGACAAGCTTTTAGCCGTATTCATGCCGATCAGCAGAGGTCCAATAAGCCCGGGTCCTTTTGCAACGGCAATGAGATCGATCTCATTAAGGGAAACTCCCGCTTGTTTCAGAGCTTTCTGGAGGACGGGGATCATCATCTCCGCATGCCTTCTGCTGGCAAGCTCAGGGAATACGCCTCCATACTGCATGTGAATATCATGCTGGGAGGCAACGATATTCGATAATATCGTCTTGCCGTCCTTAACTACCGAGCAGGCAGTCTCATCGCATGTACTTTCAATTCCGAGCACTAACATGGCCGAAATTATACATAATAATTGACTAATTTGGAATGTATTTTTTTAGAATCTCTTCTAGTTTAGTTGCTTCGATCGGTTTGCTAAGGTAATCATCCATCCCTGCTTCAAGGCATTTTTCCCTGTCACCACTCATTGCATTAGCTGTAAGGGCAATAATCGGTGTTCTTCTGCCATTCTGTTCCTTTTTTCTGATCTCGGCAGTTGTCTGGTATCCGTCCATTTCCGGCATTTGAACGTCCATCAGGATAGCGTCATATGAACTTTGTTCATATTTTTCGAGTGCTTCTCTTCCATTTTCAGCAACGTCCACGGTAAACTCCATGAGTTCAAGAATATCTTGGGTAACCTCTTGATTGACGAAATAATCTTCTGCAATCAGAATTTTTTTACCGGGAAATTTTGAAGTGACTTTTGCCATTGATTAATCCTGTGAACTCATACTATTTAAGTATATATACCTATGCAGAAATTTTTTCTCCAGCAAGAACCAGGGGGATTTCGAACCAAAAAGTGGAGCCCTCATTTTCCACGCTGTTGCAGCCAATGTTTCCGTCCATGATTTCAACCAACTGCTTACAAATAGCTAGGCCAAGTCCGGTGCCGCCAAATTTTCGTGTTGTCGATACATCTGCTTGAGAGAACTTTTCAAATATGTGACGCCTTTTTTCTTGCGGAATACCGATTCCTGTATCTTTGACTTCCACTCTGATCCTTGCCTGTTTAGTGTCTTTCACTGAGCTGCTTACATCGATCGAAACTAATCCCTTATCTGTGAATTTGATGGCATTGCTGGTCAGGTTTGTGATGACCTGACGGAGACGAATAGGGTCTCCAATCAAATGTTTAGGAGTTCCATCGGTGTAATTGACGTGCAACGACAATCCTTTTTCATCCGCTTTCGGCTGCATCATGTCGCCAACTTCATTGACGATTGTTTGCAGATTGCAAGGGATACTTTCTATATTAAGCTCACCCGCTTCGATTTTTGAGAAGTCCAGGATATCATTGATGATTTCAAGAAGGACTTTGCCTGAAAGGTTGATTCGATTGGCATATTTTTCTTGTTTTTCATCTAATTCTGTATTGAGCAGGAGCGAGGTCATTCCGATGACGCCATTTAAAGGAGTGCGGATTTCATGGCTCATATTGGCGAGAAACGAACTTTTTGCCACATTGGCTTCTTCAGCTTTGCGCCTTGCAACTTCCAACTCGCGGTTGGACTGTTCGATTTGTTTCAAAAATTCCAATTGTTTGAGTTCCTGCTCTTTCCGGTCTGTAATATCTGTTGAGATTCCGCATGTTGCGTACATGTTATCTTCAGCGTCATAGAGAGGAAATTTTACAGAGACATAAGTGTGCTCGCCGTCATCCAACGGAGCGGTTTCTTCATAGGTGACAGCCTTTTTCTTCATGAGTACATCACGGTCATTCGCAGATAGCCTTTCGGCGTATTTTTCCGGGAAAATATCGGAGTCTAAAAACCCGATAACTTCTTCATTTTTCAGGTGGAAAAGGTCCAGGAACTGCTTGTTTGCGATCAGATACCTTCCTTCAAGATCTTTTACGTAGATGACAGAAGTCGCGTTGTCAATAATCGCGCGCAATCTTCGTTGCGTCTCCTTAATTTCCGCTTCTGCACGGATACGGTTCGTGATATCCCTGAATACCAGGACCACCCCTTCAATGGAGTCTTCTCTTCTCAAAGGGCCGCAGGTAAATTCAACATTGAAGCTTGTGCCGTCATTGCGATGGAAAAGCTCATTGTTTACAGTATGCATCCGACCATCTTCAAATACCCTATAGATGGCAGAGTATTCCATATCGCAAGGGGTTTCATCCGATTTTGTCAGGTGGAAGAGTTCTTTGATCGGTTTGCCGACAACATCTTCCTGACGCAAACCGACCATGTGTTCCCCGGCAGGATTGACGAATGCGACTCTTTTGTCCTTTGTCAACCCAAAAACACCCTCTCCCATAGAGTGCAGAAGTACTTCCGTTTGAATTTTTGACTCATTTAACTCGCGCATCGCTTTGACAAGCTCTCGTGAGCGTAGATAAGAAGATTGTGCGAAATACACGCCGAAGAACACGACAATGGCTAAGAAAATTCCAAAAAACAGAGTGAACGAGGGGAGGACGGAACGGTGTTCGGCGAGCAGCCGCGCTCTGGGTTTTAAGGTCAGGTTCCATGTGTTGTCGTAGAAATCAAGTTTGACGGTTACTCCTTCCAGATGCTGGTCCAGTTTTCCCGTATCGTCCCTTTCATAGATGACATTCCCGTTTTCGCTGACCTGCACCAGATAATCATCCAGGATGTTTCCTGTAATCATGCCATCGAACATTGCCTTGACGTCAAAGCCTCCCACGATAAATCCGTCAAATTCGTTTTTCGGAAATAGGGGGACGTAAACAAGAAATCCTTTTCCACCTTGGACCAGATTGATCACAGGGCTGATGGATGATGCCTTTTGGTGCCGCATCTTCTGCATCGCCTCGCCCCTGTGAGGATCCATCATCATATTGAGATCAACAGCAGATTCATTTCCCTCAAATGGGACGACCCAGCGGACATGATAAGAGGAATCAGCCCATTCGATCACCCTCAGCCCTGATTTGACGTCGATATAGGACATCGCATCCATTTCCCATTCAGATTTTGGGGTGGATCCCCGGACCTCCCATCTTTTTGCCATGTGTTCAAGGGCGCTCACCTGATGATTGATGTAGGTTTCTATCGAAGATTTGATATGTTCGGCGTTGGACAAATTGACGTTGCGGAACTGAATCCTCTCCTGTCCGTCCAATGCCTGCCATAGAAAAATAGTTGCCAATATCACAGCGATCGTCGTTGGTAGAGGGAGTAGAGGAGGGAGAGCTCCATCGTAGGTTTTACAATGGGTCCATGCGTAGACGATCACACAGGCGGAAAGCGTGAAAAATTCAATCGTGGGCCTGCCGTCAAGCCGGGTAAAATCGATCCATCCCTTTGACGCAGCCCCTGTCAACCATGCGGAAAATCCGATAAGGGCAAAAGCAACTGTCAGGCAGGCAAAAATGCGGATGACAAGCTGACGCATTTCAAATCGCCACGAATTGAAGACAAAAATCAGACCTGTGCCGATAAAAGAAAAACAGACCGCTGCATTAGGAGCCATCCTTCCTTTGTAGGGATTGGCATCAATATCCGACTGGTCGACGAACAATTGGTCGATGCCGAATCCGAATCCCAGAATGTACTCCAGCAGCGTCAAATACCCGATCAGAGCGACGCCCCAAGCCATCGCAAGGGCAGTCAGCCTCCATCCCTTTTTGAATAGAACGCAAGAGAACCCTCCAAGGAAGAATCCAAGAGCGGTGTTATAGGGCATTGTCGTGAAGTAAGGATATGCTCCGATGAAGCCAAATTGATGAAGGTGCCAGCCCAGCATCACAGACCCACCCATAAAAGCGACGATAGATCCCAATATGATCATCGCCGTCACAGATCCTTTGCTAGGTTTCCGTACTTCCAGGGGCATAAGATAGTGCTCAAATTAAAATTTACGTCTCTATCTTATATATCTAGCTGGAAATAAGGGGAATGTCAAATCTTTTCGTGTTCCAAGGCTCTAATTTCGTCAATAATTTCTTTCATTGGCGCGAAAGGGAAGAAATCGTATCGGTAATAATCGAAACGATCGGTTGAAATAGCCCTGAAAAGTTTAGTTGAGTATTGATGTTGACAGACATCTCCATGGTCTCTTGCGTTTAAAACGTCAAAAACAGCGAACAGATTGGTGATCACGCAATTTGAGATAGATCCCTGGGTACCTAAATCGATAAGGTCGCTGTGCTTGTTGAAAGTGTGTCTAATATACAACTCTTTGGGCCTGCTAGAGGATGAATATCTCAGACTCAAGCATCGTTTTGCAATTCTGCTTGCTTCTTTTTTCTGTATATCCTTGACGATCCCATGGTGGTTTCCTCTTTCAATGAACTCTGCTGAGTAGAGGTCGTCTTTCCTTTCAATGAGAAGATAGGTCATATGGGAATTTCTGCTAGGAAGGATCTCTCTTTCTCTGCTTTCGCCATTTTGGGTAACAATCGGCAATACGAGCCGTTCACCGTTTTTCAATGCGCCTATTTCCCGTTCTGCACGTTTGACAATAGGGTACATCAACGCTTTCACCATTTTGAACTTGCTAGAGGAAGGGAATGAGTAATCGATCCCTTTTTCCGGATCGATCAATGAGATGCCAAAGCCTATGCATGCGCTGAAAATCCCGACAATGATCCTGGCAATGTTATAGACATGCAGAACAGGCGAACTTGTTGTCTCCAGGTAGGCGGGACATTTTGCTCCAGTTAATTGGACCAAACCGACACTGAGAAGAAAAAGTGAGGAGGCGATGGAAATGGTGATATCCAGAGCGGCAAAAATGGGATAGGCCACAAGTGCAATTCTTTTGAACATTGCCCTCTGGTTTTGAGTGTTAAGCGTTTCATCGATCCGTTGGTAGATTACCGACATCCCATTTGCAGCAATTTTGAGGTCGAACATCTCCATTGCCTGCACCATTTCCAGAGGTTTTTCCCATGTTGCGAGTGAACCGACCATTTTTCTGTACGATTTTGGAAATTTCACATGTTTCGGGTTGGATCGAATGATCTCTTCTACTTCCTCAAACGCGGAAATGGGGGAAATTGTTACATCATTTTGGTTCTTTGAGTTGCTCAGTAAAATCCCGCCCGCAATATGTTTGTCCCTTGGTTCGGTCATATAGATTCCCGCATAGGGATGGATGAGACCGGCAGCAGATCCGAAAAGAATGGGGAAGACAGCTTCCCGAACTCTTTGAAGGTGTTGCCAGGGGAGGGTTAGATTGAGCTTCCATTGAATAACTGATTTTCCGATCGCATACACAAAAGAGAGGGGAAGAGCTGCCGTATGGAAGATGAAATCCAATGCAGCAGCTGGCGATAAGAGCAAAGACGCGACTCTTGACACCGCTTCATTGACGATCGGTATTGGCGTCTGATATGAAGCTAACGCTGCTTGTTGCGCTAAACTAGTAAAGGATAATTGGCTACTTTTAAATTCCATAGATAGGAGTTTAAATAAGAATCATTAAGAAATGATTAAAAAGATTCGTTATTTTTTAAATAACGCCACTTTCCTGAAGGGAGGTCGCCCAGTCTAATTTTTCCGATCCGCACACGTTTTAAGTCGACGACTTTCAATCCTACAAGCTCGCACATTCTCCGAATTTGCCGTTTTTTCCCTTCGAGCAGGGTAAATTTCATCAGATTTTCATCTAATCGCTCGATTTGGGCCCGTTCTAAGGGTTCTCCATCCAATGAAAGACCGAAGCTCAAACGGCTGACTGCGGCAGGCGTGACCGCGCCGTCGACACGTACGATATACTCTTTTTCAATCTCACTTGTCTGGCCGATCAGTTTCTTGGCGATGACGCCGTCCTGCGTTAGAACCAACAGCCCTTTGGAGTCGATATCCAATCGACCGGCAGGAGAGAGTTTTCTCAGATGTTTTTGATCAAAGGAACGCCCGTTCCATTGTCTTTCCGGGGTGATCAGGTCGAGAGCTTGTTTATATCCTTTTTCCGGTTGAGTGGAGACGTATCCGATTGGTTTATGAAGGATAATCGTCACTTTTTCTGCCTGCCACTTTTTGGCATGCGGCAGCAATTCGATCTGAGCGTCTTCAGGGACTTTTGTCCCAAGCTCTGAGATCACCTTGCCGTTGGCCCGGACCAGACCTTTTTCGATCATTCTGTCCGCTTCGCGGCGGGAACAGATCCCTCGCAGGGACATTAATTTGGATAAACGTAACTCATTCATAGATTTGTGGTTAAATCATAACAGAAACGGGAATTAAATTTAACCAAGAAGAGAAAAAACGCTACTTTTCCAGGATTTTGCCGGCGCCGTTGTCAGTGATGATCAACGCTTTGTTCGCAGGTGTTCCCACCCTTTGCAAAGGGAGCCTATCAGGGGAGTAGTCGCTGTTCACGATCTTGTCCAGCATTTCAGCCTTGTTTTCTCCAATCACGTATACGACGATTTGTCTGGCATCATTGATCAATTTGTAGGTAAACGTCAGTCGCCAAGTGTCCAGTTTTGGGACGAAATTGGCGACAACAAGTCTTCCGTCAGAGTGCAATGCATGGGTCTCAGGAAATAAGGAGGCGGTATGGCCGTCTTCTCCCATTCCCAACATGACCAGGTCGAATTTTTGGTCGGGAACATGCTCTTTGATCAGTTCTTCGTACTCCAAAGCGTGCGCTTCGATATCACCTTCGCCTTTCATGCGGAATATATGGTCTTCTGGAACCAGAAGGTCTGAAAATCCGGCATCCATCGCCATGCGGTAATTGCTGTTCTCGTCATCCCCATCTACAGAGCGCTCGTCGCTCCACCAAAGGTAAACCTTGCTCCAGTCGATCTGGTTGCGGTTGGTCTCTTCCGAGAGGCTTTGGAAGATTGCTTTGGGAGTCGATCCCCCTGAAAGGGCAACGTGGAAGGCGTCTCTTTCTGAAATAGCCTGATTCGCTGTCTTGATGAAATGAAAAACGCACAATTGGATCGTGTGGAACTTGTCCTCACCTTTGACTAGATCTCTTTGATCGTCGATTGATTTTCGCAAATTATCGATAATGTCCATTTTAAAAACTTTCCCATGGAATTTGTCCGATGGCGTTCAACATATTCCGGTAATGATGGCTCGGTCTGAAATAAAACATCTCTTTCATTGCTGTCGCGCCTGTCTGCATCACCTGCAGTTGCAGGGAATATGGCACTTCGCAATGATCTGGTGTTGAGATATAGACCATGACTTTTGATTGCTTGTCAGCAAAGGTCAATGTCGTTTTGAGTTTTTCATCATTGATGCAGGATATTTCAAAAATGAGCCCGGGATTCAATGTCGCCCTTTTTTGAGGGGTCAACACGACTTTTCTCCCTTCATAAAAAATATGATGCTCTCCATCGATTTCTTTTACTTGGTTGAATTTCCATTCTAATTGGGCGGCAAGCCACCCTTGAAGGTAAATCGCCTGTACAGTGTCATGTTGAATGAAGTCATCGTTGAGCTGATTGTATTTGATATGGATCGTGTTGCACTGTCTTAGGTAATTAAGTTGGTTCCTTGTCAGAAAGACTTGTGAGATCACATCCCTCCAACCGGCAATTTCCGCCCAGCTGATATCCATGAACTCAATATTGAGCGTTTCAACTTTGTTCAGCATTTTTTGGGCGAACGCCTGTAAATTGACGGCACTTTCCGTGTCAAAGATCAAGCGTGTGCTCAGCTTTTCCAAAGCCGAAAGAATTGGATTTTCAGCTGTTGGATCGTCTCCCCATAAAAGGTAGATCGGAAGGTCGGGCACTAAGTGAGGAAGAATGACAAACGGGACTTCATCAATCTTTTCAAGAGAGGAAGAGATCGTCATATGTTCACAGCGATGGTCACACGGCTCGAGTTTGACATGACTTGTTCCGCCTTTGTCGCACCGAATGTGGATTACTCTCGAGGGAAACTTCTCGATAAGGGAATGGACCATTTGTTCAAAATAATCTGCGCGCCGCTTTTCCGCGGTGTAGATGATTAAGTTAAACAAGTGTCCTTTGATTTCCTTTTCCATATTCACACCAACTCTTATAAGAGCCGCCACTTCCTCCCTGTTTTTTCAATCAAGCGATCTGCTTCTTCAGGCCCCCATGTGCCTGATTGATAATTAGGAAAAGTCGCAGGCGATGTGTTTTGCCAATGCTCAAGGATGGGAGTGAACAGTTTCCAGGAAGCGAGAACTTCGTCCGCCCGGGCAAAGAGGGTGCTATCGCCAGACATGCAATCGCAAATAAGCCTCTCATAAGCTTCCGGGGGAGCAGATCCGAAATAGGTACTGTAGCGGAAATCCATCTTTACAGGCTGGATCTGACTGCTTAGACCAGGGACTTTACAGTTCATTTTGAGTGAAATTCCTTCGTCAGGCTGGATGCGGATCACTAAGATATTCGAGTCGACTTTGCTCGTTTGCTTTGCAAATAAAAAACCGGGCGCTTCTTTGAATGTAATTGAGATCTCTGTCGCTCGTTTAGGCAGCCGTTTTCCTGCGCGCAGGAAAAATGGAACCCCTGCCCACCGCCAGTTATCTATATTCAGCTCCATGGCGGCGAAGGTCTCAACCGTTGATTGAGGATCGACGTTTTCCTCTTCCCGGTATCCCTTGACAGGCTCTCCGTTGATTATTCCTGCCGCATATTGTCCCCTGACAATGGCATTGTCATAGTCGCCAACAGGAAAATAACGGATCGATTCCATCACCTTCATTTTTTCATCTCTGATCGCATTGGCGTAGAGGCTCGTTGGAGGTTCCATCGCGACAAGGGAGACCAGCTGCATCATGTGGTTTTGAACGATGTCCCGCAGAAGGCCCGCTTCTTCAAAAAAACGTCCCCGGCTGCCGATCCCGATATCTTCGCTGACTGTGATCTGGACGTGATCGATGTGCTTGTTGTTCCAAAGGGATTCAAAAATCGGATTGCTGAATCGGAAGACCAATAAGTTTTGGACGGTCTCTTTTCCCAGATAATGATCGATTCTGTAGATCTGACTCTCATCCATATGATGGGTGAGGTCATTTTGAAGTTTCTGTGCGGACTCCAGGTCATGTCCAAATGGCTTTTCGATGATCAGGCGCGACCATTTTTTGCGGTCCTCAATGTCGTAAATCAGTCCGTGGTGATTGAGCTTCTCGGTAATGGAAGTAAAAAAACTTGGCTGAGTAGACAAGTAGTAAACGCGGTTTCCCTTTGTGCCGAATTGATTGTCCAACTGCTCCAGGAACTTTTTGAGTGATTCATAGCCTTCTTCATTGTCAAATTCAGAGCGGTGATAGAAGAGCTGCTCGCTGAAAGACTGCCACAAGTTGGGATCGATCGGCTTCGTGCGGGAAAACTGACTGACCGCCTCGAACATCTCCTTGCGAAAATCATCGTGGGTCTTATCGCGGCGGGCAAAACCCACACACGCAAAGTGAGCTGGAAGCTGTCCGGCGTGAGCGAGGTTGTAAAGAGCTGGCACGAGCTTTCGTGCTGTCAAATCGCCTGTTGCCCCAAAGATCACAAGAATACAGGAATCCGGCGCTTTGAATTGACGCGTTTTTTCAATTAAAGGATTGAGCGATTGATCGTCGTAACTCATACTCATAAGCTTAAACAATCAATCGACTCTTTGCAATTTTTTTTATATTAATTCTAACTATCAGATAGTAAGTTGGATAAAGAAAACGCTCCTCGATGCTTTCCGTAATAGAGCTTTAAGAGGACGAGTTTCTGATTTAATCCCCGTTTTAGTCTAAGGATTTCCAGTTCCAGTTCCCCTTCTTGCTGCAACAGGTTAACGATCATTTGTTTGACCTGCATCTTCTTTAAGGCAGGGGCGTCTAATGTTTCAACCGCGCGCAGAAGTTTCGAACTATCCTTAAAGAAGTTCCTTTTTGCCCATTCACAACGATTTCCTTCTATTTCACCAGATGTCAATTTCTCTACGAGCTGATCGGCAATGGATTTGTGATCATCGAAGATCAGGTTGATTAGGTTGTCCCGTGGTTGTGAGATTTGCTCTTCATATTGGATGATGTCCTTTAATACAATCGGGAAAAAGGGAGTGCAGACGGTTTTTGCATTTCGATTCGCGATCAGCTTCCGTAAATTCTTCAAATTACTGACAGGATCGCTAACTTTGCGTAAAAAATCGTCGTACTTTTGATGATTTTGCAGCGCGATCTCCCAAGCTTCCGAACACGAATTTCTAGTAAAGTCGATGCCTGAGTTGTAGATTGAAAAACCTAAACCAAATTCACCGATTTGCATTAGGCGATGGCAAAGAAGCAATAGATTGCTGATCATCGCAGCTTGCTGCGAAGTGTCATCCATCCCTTTCAATGCAGTCTTGTACTTTTCTGCAAGCAAGGCGTATTTGTTCATCCGGTCTCCGATGAGATCTTTGAAGGAGGCGGACCCTTCTAAAAGGCTCTTCATATCAAACGTTAACCAATCTGATACAACAGAAATTTTTAACTCTTTTGCCAGGTAATTGATCTCATCCCGTGTTAAAGGTTCCCTCATCATCTTTGATTCCAGGTCTTCGATGGAGACTCCCTTGACTTGTTTGGCTTCATTGAGCTCAAACTTATAGCGTTGATAAACTGCTGCGCCGGTGAAACCGAATGTTTCCAGACTATCGATGACACAAGCGACTTCCTTTGCAAACGGGGTTCCATTGCGATGTCGTTTATGGAGTTCTGCACAACGATGCAAGCCGGTAGGGTCTACGATATTCAACAAATAGGAGACGACAACGTTGGTAAATGGGTCTTGAATACCGCTTTTCCCTTCCATTTTCATCAATGCAGATGTCCACTTCATTCTGGATTCCGTATTCTGCCTGTCGATGCATTGGGGCCATGTCCTGATCAGTTTAAGGGGGGACATGGCATGGTTGTGCATGATGCGATCTCTCAATACGACCGAAATATAGCTGACAGCTTCTTTTGGAGTTGTTTGACTATTTAGAAAATGTTGAACGAAACTTCTGCCGGTTGGATCGACCAGTTTGTTCAGTTCATGCATTTGATTGGAGTCTTTATCTCTCCAGCTAATCTGTTTTAATGCGAGGATTTTTTCCGATAAAGTTAAATGACTGTCAGAGAATCTTTGGATTTCAGCAAGAAGTTCATCGACATTGCTTTGTCCTGACGAAACCGCTTCATTGAAGAGGAATTGCAGCGCGCGCACTTTTTCAATTCCCCTCGGAAGAGCAGCGATTCTTTCCAGAGATGATTTTAGGTCGCTCAGATCGATTTTAACATGCGGGACTACAGCGATATCGGGTGTTGTTTGTACAAGATGCGATTGTTTTTGCGTCAGCATCAACCAGTGGGAGTTTGTCTGATACTGATTTTTCAGCAGACTCATCTCATGCTTGATCTGATTTTTGAGTTGTTGAACTTCTTCGGATTGAGAGGAATCCAGAGTTTTAATCCTGTTTCGCAGCTCCCGTAGTTTGAAATATTTTTCCTGCCTCCATGAGTTACTCATGACAGAGGGGCTGGCGCAAGATTGAATCGCCTCGAAGCAGGCAGATGCCTGAGCTGTCAGTTCCTGAACGTCTGTTGTTTCATCAGGAATTCTAATGTCTTGCATAGAGGATTGATTGAGAGGCTGCATAGTATTACTCCTTATTAAAATAAATCTAATAGATCATCATCGGATTCGGTATCATTGTCTGTCACTGAGATGATAATCTGATCAGGAACAGGCGCTTTTTTTCGAGATGATGATTGAGGTTTAAGCAAAGGCTGTGTTGATAAATCTTCTTGATTATTTTGCTTTTTACCTGTCAGCCATTGGTAAATTTTGCGGAAGATGGCGGCGACAAAGCGGATGATTTTTCGAACAAGTTGTAGAAACCATCTGTTATTGTTAGTTGGTGGTTGAGAATCTGAATCCGGGACCGATCGAAGTAACGATCGGCTAAGTGTCTCTCCTTGTATTTCAGCAGCCTCAGGCGTTTTGACTTCAATTGGTTTAGTTGACAAGGGGACCGAGCGCGTCACTGTTTTCTGTCTTCGTTTATTTGGTATTGCAAGGTCGAGCCCAAATCTTCTGAGTAAGATATCTTGATCCTTTACCCTCTGCTTTTCCCGCGAACGCTGAATAAAGGGTTGATCGATCAGTTCGCCTCTGGTTACGGGTTCGAAAGCTACGCGTATTTCTTCACGTCCGCTATTTGTTCGGTAAAGTCGGTTTTTCGAAAAGAGCAGTTCTCTTCCATGCGCCACAACAGGAGAGTTTCGACCTATTGATCCAGGATTTGCTTTGCCCGCCGGATGATCTGCAAGACGAGAAGGAATACGGCGATAGGTTCTGCGCTTTCGCCATAATCGATTTAAAGGGGGGTTTTGAATATGGGTCTGAAAAAGGGCTTCCCCATTTTCACCATAAGTGTCTTCATACCATTGACGCAGTTTTTCCTGTCTTTCATCCTGTAATTGATTGACCAGAGAATGAGGTGCAGGGTTTCTTAAAGGTAGGCTAGAATGTATCGACATATCAATTAATTTTAATTAACAGGGTATTAGTAAGGTGTAATATACCCTGTAATTTAAAATATGTCAATTTTATTAAAATTAAAAATCAGACAGCCTGATAGGCTGCCTGATTAGAATCGCATCTATTCCGTTGGAATTTTATTTATAAAACTTCTGTAAAATGTATCAACAGACTCATCTGTAGGATAATTTTGATACCACAGGTCGAGTGCAATGAACTGTCTGTTCAGTTCTCTATTGCGTTGTTCAATCGTTAGTTGCAGATCTCTCAATGAGCTTAGCAACTCTTTGAGCTCAGCAGTAATTGCCGATTTTTCATCAGAGTCAATAGAAAGACGCTTAAGGGCTGTCAGAATGACAGACATATTCCTGACCATATTTTCCTTTGCCCAATTTTCCAAGTTTTTTTCACCAGCTGGTGCAAATTGACCGATCAGACTTTCCATTGTATCTTTGTGCTCACGAAACAATTTTTCGATTGTATTGTCAGGCATTTGTCCCAACTGTTCTTTAAATTGAACGATATCTCTTTGATCAATCGCAAAATAGGGGATGCGGATGGCATGTTTCGCGTTTAACTGACGCATAAATGCCCGCAGGTTTTTAAAGTTGCTGGAGACTTCAAAGAGCCGAGTTAAAGATTCATTTGCCTTTCGACCATCACTGGAAAGTTGATCCCACGCATCCTTGCAAGATCTTCGGGTATTGTCAATTCCCGCATTAAAAAGGGTAAAGCTGACGGAGAGCTCTCCTTGAATGACTAACTGTTTATTGACTAATAGTACATTGCGTAAAAATACCTTTTGATGTTTGGCAGTTGTACCAGATTTCAACACATTGATGAAAAAATCACGTATAGGATTTGCGATCTCAATGCGGTGTTCGACCAGATCTTTAAATTTCTTCGGATTTTCAAGAAATGCGTCAATGTCAAATGTTCTCCAGTCAGAAGCGATCGCAGACTTCAAGCCTAAGACGACATGTTTTAATTCTGTCTGTGTCAGAGGTTTAGTTTTCATCTTTTCGATAAGATAACCAAACTTGAGTTTTGGGTTGGTCGATGGTGCTCTATGTCTGATGGCAACATTATTTAGCAACGGCCTGTGGTCGAAACCAAATTGCTGCATCGTATCCGCAATTCCGGCAATCTTGTTGACAAACTCTTGACCTTTTGTCGAACGTCGGAGATGTTCGTATCGAAGCTCTCCTGTCGGGTCAATGATATTTGACAGATAACTGATGACGAGATCAGAATACGGGTCGTTTGCACTTTCAGACTGCGAGAATTTCATCAATGTCGCTGTCCATGTAGTTCTTTGACGGCCGTCTAAATCACCGATCTCTTTTGGCCATTCTTCCATTAACGTAATCGGCGATACACAGGAAGAAAGCGTGGCCCGGTCTCTAAGAACAACCGTGAGATAATTGACAAGCATTTCAACTTCTTTAACGTTGGCGATAAAATATTCGGCATATCCCTTTCCTGTTGCGTCAAGCAAGCTCGAGAGATCTTGGGACTGCCCGCTATCCTTGTCTCGATAATTAATCTGTTTCAATGCCATGATCTTTTCGTTGAGCATCAGATGCTCTTCAGAGAATACGTAGAGTTTTTGTAAAAGTTCGGGTGTATTCTCTGCTTGAGAAGCGCAAATGGTTTCATGAATATGTTGGAGCGCCCTCACTTTTTCAATCCCGCGAGGCATCAACTTGACCTTTTCCAATGCTTCGTCAAGTTTTGATAGTTCATATTTAAAGTGGGGGGTAACTTCAATATCAGGTTTAACATCTTCAAGGTGAGATTGTCTCATTGTCAAGTTCAGCCAATGGGAATTAGTTGTATAGCCTGTCCTGAGCCATTGCATGGCACGGTTAGCAGTGCCTTGAATTCTCATCAATCCAGCATCGTGTCCAATTTCCGTCTGAGCCTTTGCGACATGGTCTCTAAGTTCTTTAAAGGTTTGAAAACAACTTCTTTTATCGTCATTTGTCAAAGCATCCCTGGCGATCGCCTGAACACTTTCTAAATATGTTTTTAATTCGTTGGTGAATACTGTTTTGTCCCCTTCAAATACTGGAAGGGAAGGTGTTGCTGCTGAGGATCCGCTTACCTCTGAAGTTGAACATGCTGCCATTTTTTATATCCTTATTATTATGTTTAAAAATCCAGATCCGAGTTCCATTCCTCATCCGATTCCACTTCAACGATATCAAGAAAATCATCTGTATCGCTTTCTTCTGCTATGAGGGAATTGGGCTCTTCGTTTTTTGTCTCAATCGGTTTAGCGCTAATCTTTTTTGTTTTTAGATCTGGATTTGATGATTCAGATTTCGCCTGATCTTTGAATTGGGATGCAAACCATTTGAAGAATTTTAGAACAAGGCATTTTATACTTTGAATAATGGTTTTGAACACTCTAACGATTGAGAACTTTCGTTTAATAGGTTTCATATCAGCGGCTTCAGCTTTGTTAGTTGGTAGTTGATGAGGTGTTGAAACCGCTTCTTCTTTTGTGATAGAAGCTTCTTGTAAATCAGTTTCCACATCAGTTAATTCTGATTGTATTTCTGATTCATTTACAGGGGAGATGTTTGATATTTGGGCAGCTCTCTTTTCTGAGCGCCTTCTGGAGACAGCACAATCAAGTCCACTAATGGAAAGGTCTCCGTCTTTTACAGCCTGCTTTTCCTTTGTTACTTTGATCCAGGGTTTATTGAACATGTTTCCAACTGTGACCGGCTCGTATGATACACGTAGTTCATGTTCTCCAAATTCATTTTTTTGAAATTCAATTCTTTCAAAATATAATCTTGAATTACCCTTTTGAACAGGTGTGTTGTCACTGATGCAAGGCAAAGTAAGCGAGACGCTGCTGCCGAACATGCTGTCTCTCAATCGAGGATAGTTTCTAAGTTGTCTCCAAACTCTCCTTGCAGGTCTGTTTTCTGCCCAATGATCAAATGAGATACGACCTTCTTCATCTCCTAATTCATTAATAAATAGTTGGAGAATTTGTCGGTTTTTTTCTTCTGCAATCTGTTGCTGTAGAGTTTGTCTCACATACACTGCACCGTCTACTGAATGCGGTCCTGTTAACGACGGTGCGCTGTTCGTTCCAGGCGGGTCGCAAGGACTGTAATGCAGAGGTGATGTACTCATAATAATAACCGTTATGTTAAATAAATAAAGATATATTATGCATTATAATATAAAATTATAATAGGGTATTTTATTCTTTATAATTATATTTTTAATGGTGCCGATTTTTGAATTATTTAATTAATAATACTAGGTGCAAGGAGTGAGGGAAAGGAAAGGTTTTGAATAATTTCTTTGGCAGACTGACTATTCTCACATGCAAGGTAAAAGGCGCCGCCGCCTCCAGCGCCACTTAATTTTCCGCCAAAAGCACCGTGGGAAATAGCTGTTTTTAAAAACCGATCGAGTTCGGGGGTTGATAACCCGAGTGTTTTTAAATGGTTGTGAGCCATATTTGCCAATTCACCGAACTTCATCGGATTGTCCATTACAGCAATCGATTCTTCAGCGATCCTGCCCAACTCCTCGATATGCCTGATAGATTGAGGCTCAGTCTCAAGCTTATGACGGAGTCCAGAAATCAAATTTCCCGTGTTTGAACAGCGGGGAAATGCTCCGATGATAAGACAAGGTAGTTTTTTGTTCAGTTGCTGAAACGAGGGGAGGGAACCACCATCTTTTTTTAGGAAACCCGCCTGCTCCATCGTTGAGATTCCTGTATCTACCCCTGAAGGGTTGTTGTGGAAATGAGACTCCAATGCATGAGCGCGTGTCCAGACTTCCTCTGTTGTTGGCTCATGACCGATCTTTGCGAAAACCGCCCGGGCAATGGCGACGCATAAAGCTCCAGAGGAGCCAAAGCCCACTCCGATAGGGGCATCAGAATGTACTGCGATTTCAAATGGTGTTTTGATTTCGGGGAAGATGCGAGTAAGTCGAGGAAGAATAGGATTCAAGCGGGAGAGATGGGAAGAGTCGATCTTCCAGCAGAACCTGTCCGCGTCCTTAAGCGTGACAGTGATTCTCCACGAAAGGGGGATGCCGACGGCTGGAAAACCGTAAACTGCGGAGTGCTCACCGAAAAGCAGGAGTTTTGTGGGTGCGCTTCCTACTGCTGCCATTGAACGCCATCCTGACTGATGATCAACGGTTCGCTATTCGGCCAAGGCGCTAATGCTGCTCCGATCTCTCCTCCAGCGCCTAAAGGCTTGATTGTTTCTTCTCTCCAGGGCAGCTTTTGAGAGAGCTGAGCATTAATCCAATGATTCAGTTCGATCGATTTTTGAAAATTTTGAAGAGAATGGGAAAGGTTGTTGACTATAACATTTGATCTGTTGAGAAATTCAGCGACGTCATTCGGCTTTTGTTTCTCGAGTTGGTGCAGGTGTCGCAGGGCTTGGCGGGTATCGCAAGGTAGTTCACCTCTAAGAAGATGGAGTGTCTGGAAAAGCCCAGGCTTCAAAGACTCCCATGTTGGAATTTCACCCCCTCTAAACAGGCCCGCACCTCCTTTACAAGAGGCATAGATATCATATCCGCTTCCCTTACCGCCTTGAAATCCTCTGTGTAGCTTTAATGATTGGGTAAGAAGCGCTTCCTTGTCTGCTGGTTCCAATAGTGCGCAAGCAAGGCCGATAGTGACGGCTGCGCTGGAACCATACCCTTTTTTTCTTCCATCGGGATAATAAAAGGCGCTTGAGTCAATATGGATATGGCGGGAGGGGAAGACATTTAGAGTTTTGACAATGTACTCTACCAGAGGTGAGGGGAAAGGGCTTCCTTCAGTCCAGCGATATGTTTTATTTCCGAAAGTTCCAGAAATGGATAATTGGTCTGAGGGCCTTGTTTCAACGATAAGTTTCGCATCAGTCGCGACTGCGATCCCAAGTCCGCCCGGATAGGTGATGGCATACTCTCCAAATAGAAGTAAGTTTCCCGGAACCGTGATTTTCATAAACGTGGGGCACCGCCGGGTTTAGCGATGAGAAACTCAACTTCGGGGTGTGTGGCATGCAGGTAAGATTGAATAGATGGCAGGTCGCTTTCAAGACAAACCATCTTGACTTGCGGTCCGGCGTCCATCGTCTCCCAAATTTCGATTCCCTCGTTACGCAAATTTTCACACGTTTGCAGCAGAGCGACACTTTCGGGCATCCAATAGAGGATTGGAGGTGTGCTTGTCAGCATGGTCGAAAACATCGCAAGATAGCTCTGTCTCATCAGAGGGCCAAGCTTCTTTAGATTTTTCTCTTTGACAGCTTCTAAACCTTCGGTAAAGTACTCCTCAGACTTTTCGAGCCATTTTTTGTAAAAGGGCGAAGTTGTTCGAGCCAGCTCCATGGCATTTCGAGTTGGAACAGGCTTCGTTTGACTTGAGACAATTGCTACAATCACGCGCAGCTCAGACCATTCGATGTGTAGAGGTACAGATGATAGCGAGTCTTTCTTCAATACCGTGAAACCTCCAAAGACCGAGCGGGCTGCTGACGCCGATCCAAATCGGGCAAATGAAGAGATCGTTTCAATGGGAATTGCAGGATCGATGAGTTGGGTAGTCCCTAATGCGAGAGCTGCCAGTCCTGACGAAGAACTTGCCAATCCCGCGGCAATGGGGAAGTTTACGCTGCTGTGAGCGGTAAAACAACTATGGGACGAGGTGGCGTTGCGAATGTTGTCAAAGAATGGGCGAAACCGTTCGATCGGGGCCTTTGAGTTGTTAATATATACCTCATCAGATTCAGAAAGCTCGACTGTGGTCGTTGTTCGAAGGGAATCGAGTGTGACGGCAAGCGATGAGGTGGCCGGCAGGTTCTGGGCGATATCGCTTTTTCCCCAGTACTTGATGAGGGCAAGAGAGGGAGAGGTTTCAACGGTAACGCGTTTCATTTCGGCTCTTTCTCCACAAACTGTTTGGCGTCTTCGACATTAAGTTTTCGCTCATTCCAAAGTGTCTCAGCAATTTGACGGATCGATCCACCTCTTGCGCCAGCTGAATAGGCAATCCGCGCCGCATGAAGCTTCATGTGGCCTCCCTGAATACCGTCTGTCACTAATGCAAATAACGCTGCAAGATTTTGTGCAAGGCCCAGGGCTGCTGCGTATCGGTTCAATTGCCGTGAATCAGGGTTGGAAAGGAGTTTAAGGGAAAAGCGGCTGGCTGGCCAAAAACTTGTTGTCCCTCCCACAGTTCCTAGAGATAGGGGAAGTTCGATTTTTCCGATCAGCTGGTCGTTTTCGAGTTGGTACGTTGTCAATGGTTGATAACGGCCAGATTGCTGTGCGTAGAAGTGAGCCGCCGATTCAATCGCTCGTGTATCATTCCCTGTCGCCAGGGCAAGCGCCGTGATCCCGTTCATGATCCCTTTGTTATGGGTAACTGCCCGTTCGGGAAATGATCGGGCGATCTCGTTCGCTTCAACAATCCGCTGGCAGACCTCATGACCGGACATCTTTCCTTTCCGTAATAATTTAACGGGAATTGCGAAGGAAGCGCCTGCCATCCTATTGGTCGAAGCGTTGGTCAAAATTGCCATCAAGACCCTGCCGCCGAAGAGTTCAGTGAGGAAGTCTCTCATCCCTTCTGCTACAGTATTGACCGCATTGGCCCCCATTGCGTCGCGGACATCGATATCGATCGAAATAAGAAGCGTTCCATCTTTCCACTCGGCTGAAACTCCTCTGAATCCACCTCCGCGTTCAACCATGCGTGGAATGATCTGGTCAACTTGTTCTCCGATGGCTTTTTCGTGTCCATCGATGGTGCGTTTTGTGACACCCTTGAGGAAGATTTGCGTTGTCATCACCGGTTCGTACGCCCATGTGGTAAAGCCTCCACCACCTTTGATCAGGCGCGCGCCGTAGCTGGCGGCGGCGATGACTGAAGGTTCCTCAGTAGACATGGGAATGAACGCGGCACGCCGGTCGATCAGAAATCCAGTTGCAATCCCCATCGGAACAGGGAAAGTTCCGATCGATGATTCCACTAAGATATCGGCTAAATTCGAGAGGTCGATTTGATTGGAAAGCGAAAGAAGTTCATCCTCATTTAGGCTGCAAAGCGCTTTTAACACTTCTCGCCTTTGAACAGGTGTGAGTTTGCGGAAATTCGGGGGAATCATGTCGAGGAGTCGATCTGTTTTAGCGATTTGACGAAGTGTTCGAATTCACTCGATCTGATCAAGGGCTGTCTTTGCAGGTCTTCAATTGTTTGCGACCCTGTGAGGAGCATAGTGGATTTCAAGACTTTTTCAATCGTCCTTCCAAAAACAACCGCTTCATCTTTTCCACCATCGATCGCGGCCTGAATAAAGGGGAGTGCCATCCCTCCGGCAACAGCGCCCAGGGCAATGGATTTTGCCAGGTCCATTCCGGATCTGAGTCCGCCGGAACTTAGAATTTTTCCCTGATGTTCCCTGACGGTATCAAGCAGTACGGCGGTAGGTGTTCCCCAGTCCATGAAGCTGCTGCCGGCAAAGTCTTCAGAGGGATTTCCATGCATTTCAACTGTCACCCAATTTGTTCCGCCGGCTCCAGCTATATCGACATAGTGAGCTCCTATACCGATCAATTCTTTGACTTCCCGGGGGCTGATCCCGAATCCTGTTTCTTTGACAATGACCGGGTGCGAGAGGTTGTCTATGGTCTTTTCAATCGCGTCGAGGATGCCGCGGAATTTGGTGTCGCCGCCTTCCTGGAAAAGCTCCTGCCCGCAGTTCAGGTGAACGGCCAGAGCGTCCACTTCCAGTTTTTCCAGCCATTCACGGATCTCATGTATGGAGGTCTCCAAAAGCTGCGCTCCTCCGATGTTTGCAATAATTGGCACATCCGGCGCGTGTTGACGCAGTTGAAAATCTTCAGCCCTCTCAGGATTTTTGAATAGAACGCGGATCGATCCCAATCCAATGGGAATATTCAGTTCCTGTGCGGCCTTCGCGAGTTCGCGGTTAGCATTTTTTCCCTGCTCCGACCCTCCGGTCATGCAGGAAATGAAAAGAGGTAGCGAGATCTGTTTTTCAAGGAATTCGCATTGCGTATCGATCTCGGAAACGTTGAGTTCAGGGAGCGCGCGATGCACAAACATCACGTCCTCAAAAAAAGGAGAACCGGTCCCTTCGACCGGTTGATTCATGCACGCATCTAGATGATCCTGTTTTCTTTTGGGTATGTTACTCGGTGTAGCTGTACTCACGGTATCCGTCCTCGCGTATTCGGTCCAGGAAGAATGTGTTCGGTTGAATGGCGGACCGTTTAGACTCCATTCCTAAAGCGTATTGTTCCGCTGTCGTCCCGTTGGAGGAGATCCAGGTCTCATAATCCTGTATGGTCGATTCCTGGTGGTCCCATATTCCTTCAAGGTCCCAGTTTTTGATCACTTCAGGCGCATTTGGCGCGATCGTTCCGGACATAAAGACCATTGTGTTACCCGATCCGTAAGAGCCCATCAGGACCTTCTTACCAATAATCGCGTCACCCATGAGCTCATAGCGGTTTTTAAGGAGAAAGGCCAACGACATGAACATCGAACCGGTGTAGATATTTCCGCTTCTGGAAGCGGGTGCCGTCATTTCATAAAACCCTTTTTCGTTCAGGGTGCTTTCGATGGTGTCATCATCTTCCTCACAGTATTTCCCAAGAAGATACTTGATCGTATCTGTCGGCAATTTAGGGTAGGGTACATGCAGCGCGTACATGTCGGCAGACCTTAGCAGCTCTTCCGGCGTTGTACCTGCGCGGGAGGCGAGATCGACAAGGGCAGAGTCCATCGCTTCCATGTAACACCGGATGGAGAACCCTCCCTTCACTTTCGCGATCTCTGATCCAAGCGGACGGAAAAAATCGTCAACGTCTTTGGAGCTGTATCCGGCAGTCTTTAGATCGAGCTCAACAAGTTTAGGGTTGGTTTCAGTCAGCAGGGCGATCGCGCCTGCTCCCTGTGTCATCTCTGCAGATGTGCATTTTCCATATCGCGCGATATCGGAACAGAGGACGATTCCCGATTCGCCTGGAGCATTGGTAAAGCCCAGCAACGCAGAAACAGCCATCAAGGCAACTGTGCCTCCGGCACAAGCATGCTGTGTCTGAAAAGAGGAGATTGATTGGGGAATGGGAATCCCTGCTTTTTTTAGGATTCCGATGACGTAGGACGCCAGCGGCTTTGAGTGGTCGACTCCGGTTTCTGTCCCGGAAACTAAATATCGGAGCGCATTTAAATTGAATTGTTTACGGTTGATCAGCTTCAATGCAGCCTGCGCAGCCATCGTAACGGAATCTTCCCATGTCTCGGGGAAATGCATGGAAAACAGCCCGGTTTTTTCCAGGGTCCTCTTAAGGATTTTTTCCAGGGACTTCCCTTCGGATTCCGCGACCCTTTTTTTGATGATCGCCTCAAGTGTAATTTTGAGACGTGGCAGATAGATGGCGATATCACTAATGCCAACTTTGACGTCTGTTGACATCCTGTTCTCCTGTTAGAATTCTGTCAAAATTTATGCTTAAGACTATATTAATACAGGGTTAATAGTCAAGATAATAGGCCTACGCCGCAGGACAGATTTTTTTTTTAGTCCCCATGTATTTTCTTTAGCTAAATTATTGCCCTGAAACTTATAATTCAGTGCTTAATGTTATCAATAGGTTGTTGACAATGATGAAACTAGGTTGGATTATTTATTCTAAAAAAGAGTCGCAATTGACATCTGTAGATTACGGGGTCAATCGACTGAGAGAGGAAGCTCAAAAAAAGGGAGTGAAGCTGAAGGTCTACGCTCCGGAGCAATTTGAATTAATCGTAAACAGAAGCGATCGAGAGAGCATACTGATCGATGGAAAGCAGGAAAGGCTTCCTGATTTCGTCATCCCGCGAATGGGTTCGGGAACAACCTACTATGCCTTGGCAATTCTGCGCCACTTGCAGCACATGGGCGTTTACTTGTGCAATACCCCGAATTCGATTGAAATCGTCAAAGACAAGCTTCATATGCACCAACTGCTAGCTCAAAGTAATCTGCCAACCCCTAAAACAATGCTTGTCAAATTCCCCGTCAATCCGAAAGTCGTAGTTGATGAGATCGGCTTTCCGGTCGTCATCAAAAACATTGTAGGAACAGAAGGGAAGGGGATCTATTTATGCAAAGATGAGAATGATTTCGAAGATATCATGGACCTCATCTATTCAAACAACAAGAGCGCTAATATTATTTTACAAGAGTATATAGCCAGCAGCTGTGGAGTAGATTTACGTATTTTTATGGTTGGAGGCAAGGCGATTGGCGCAATGAGGAGAAAGGCGAATAAAGGGTTCAAGGCGAACTTTACCCTGGGCGGATCTGTGGAACCCTACACCTTGAACACTAAACTTGAATGGCTGGCATCCGAAGTGATCCGTCTGGTCGACCTGGATATCGCCGGAATCGATGTTCTTTTTTGTGATGATGATAACTATAAGATCTGCGAGGTGAACTCATCCCCGGGATTTAAAGGGATGGAGATCGCTCAAGGGAAGCAAATCGCTGAGCAGATCATTGATTACATTTTAACGACTTTGCCTGAATAGGAGGGGGTATGTGCAGGTTTGTAGGAGCTTTATCCAAAAAGGATTTTTTATTATCTAAATTTTTAGATCTTCCGGAAAATTCATTAATCAAGCAAAGCAAAAAATCCCAAGAAGGACATTTTGGGCTGCATGGAGACGGTTTTGGAATCGCCTGGTACAATCACCGCTTGTTGGACCCGGTGCCTGCGATCTTCAAATCCACGCAGCCAGCCTGGAACGATGAAAACCTCAAAAGCATCGTTTCTAAAATTGAAACTCATTGTTTGCTCGGCCATGTGCGTTCTGCGACCGTGGGGAGTGTAAGCAGGGAAAATTGCCACCCTTTCCACCATCAGAGATGGAGTTTTGTGCATAATGGCACCATTGATCAGTTTGATAAAATCAAACAGCGTGCCGTTTCAAGTATTCCGTTGGACCTCTTTCAAAAAATTAGAGGTCAGACAGATTCTGAATACCTGTTCCACTTGTTGTTGTCTCATCATGGCCGGCAAGGGATTTCAGATCTTCCCACTTCATTATCAAGGGCAATCTCCGATTTCCATTATTGGCAGCAAGAGCTGGGGCTGGAAAATGGCTACCGCATCAACCTGTTGCTGACAGATGGGATCCGGATGTTGGCATGCAGGGTCTTTTACCCTGATACTAGCGACAAGCTTTCTTTGTATGTTTACAGGGATGAAGAGTTAATTCTCTTTTCTTCTGAAAAACTCTGGGACTCACCGAAATGGGATGAAATGAAGAACAATACCATCATGCTGGTTGACGAAGACTTTAATATAGAAACTGTGCCATTTTCATTGCAGTCAAGGGTGAAAATTTGACACGATATGATCGAAATCTTTCTTTTTCAGAGGGGTAATCGATAATCGAGACCCTTTTTGCAAGATCAACATTTCCTTTAGACTAGGATCGTTTCTAAGGTCGGAAAGTGGGATGACTTCAGGAAATTTTTTGACAAACTGTACTTCAACCATGATCCAACGGGGGCTATCGGGATCTGTTTTTGGGTCGTAATACTTACTATTCGGGTCCCAGGACGTGTAGTCAGGAATCCCTGTCTTGGTGATCCTGCATATCCCGGCGATACCTGAAGGCTTTGCATTCGAGTGATAAAAAAGCGCCAGGTCTCCAGCCTTCATGTCGTCCCGCATAAAATTGCGTGCCTGGTAATTCCTCACCCCTTCCCAGTCCGACTTTTTATCCTTTTGGAGATCGTCTATCGAGTACGTCTCCGGCTCGGATTTCATCAACCAATAGTTCATACTAAATTCTTAGAGTCCAAATAGTTTTGTAAAATGATCACCGCGCTGATCTGATCAAGCTTTTTCGTTCGTTTTTTTCTGGAGTAAGGGCCCTCCATCATCGCCCGCTCAGCCTGCACACTTGTCAGTCTTTCATCCCATTTGATCACAGGAACAGGAAGCGCTTTAGAGAGAAGATCCGCAAAGAGAACGACCTCATCGGAAATATAGCTCATTTCACCGCTCATTTTAAGAGGAAGGCCAACAACAATCTCTTTAAGCATGTAGCCCTTCTCTTTCTGATGGCCGTCTAACCGCCTGACAAGCAGTTCGATGGTCTCTTCCATTTTCTTTGAAGCGTCAAACGTTTCGATGGCGCTTGCAATGAGATGGGTCTCGTCAGAGATGGCGAGACCTATCCTTTTCATTCCATAGTCGATTCCAAGTATTCGTGTTCCCATCAGTTTTTCTTGCCTTTGATCACAGCGCCGATAAAGGAATGGAAGAGAGGGTGGGGGGCAGTTGGTTTCGATTTAAATTCCGGATGAAACTGAACGCCTACCATCCAGGGGTGGTCGACGACCTCTACAATTTCACAAAGACCGGTCTCGGCATGCCTGCCTGAAATGCGTAATCCAGCTTTTTCCATTTGCTCGATGTACTTGTTGTTGAATTCATAGCGATGTCTGTGCCTTTCGCTGATCTTTTCAGAGCGGTAGACTTCAAATGCTATGGAATCCTTTTCAATCAAACAGTCTTGTGCGCCAAGGCGCATGGTTCCGCCCATATCTGAAACATGGTGCTGTTCGCTTAACAAAGAGATGACAGGAGCATTTGTACCAGGATCGACTTCGGTTGTGTTCGCATCTTCGATTTTCGCCGCATTTCTTGCAAATTCAACAGACATGACCTGCATGCCAAGGCAGATGCCAAAATAGGGGATTCGATTTTCTCTGCAATAATTGGCTGCCTGGACTTTGCCTTCCCAACCCCTCTCGCCGAACCCTCCCGGGATCAGGTAGCCATCGCAACCGCCGAGGGTTTTTTTGAGGTCAGATGTGCTCAGAACCTTGTCAGCTTCGAATTTTTTGATCTCCAGTTCATAGCCGTGGGCCAAAGCTCCGTGGTCCAATGCCTCGAAGACGGATTTGTAAGCATCCTGATGCTTCACATACTTTCCAACCACGCCGACTGTGATCTTTCCTTTAGGATGTTTGATTGTCTCAACAATTTTTTTCCATTCAGGAAGTTCGATCTGTTTATCCTCGAGGTGCAAAAGCTCCATGATCATGGAATCGAGCCTTTGATTTTTCAGTTCGAGGGGCACCTCATAGATCGAGTGTTCAACATCAACCTCTTCAATGACCGCTCGGCGGTTGACGTTGCAAAACAGGCTGATCTTGTCTTTCACGCTGTCAGGCAATGTCATCTCAGACCTGCAAAGAATGATGTCAGGATAGAGACCGATTTCCCTTAAACTTTGCACGGAATGTTGCGTAGGCTTAGTCTTGACCTCTCCGGCTGCTTTAATGTACGGGACATAGGTGAGGTGGACGCTGATGCAGTTTTTTTCGTTCTCATTGCGGAACTGGCGGATCGCTTCAAGGAAAGGAAGCGATTCGATGTCCCCGACCGTTCCTCCGATCTCAACAATCAGAATGTCAATATCCGGTTCCTGGCGGGCGCAATCGATGATCCGTCTTTTGATCTCGTCGGTAATGTGCGGGATCACCTGTACAGTATTGCCAAGGTAGTCGCCTTTTCTTTCCCTTCTGATCACGGTGTTGTAGATCTGCCCTGAAGTCGCATTAGAGGCTTTTGAAAGAGGGGAGTTGCTGTATCGATAATAGTGCCCGAGGTCCAGGTCGGTCTCCGCACCATCGTCTGTGACGTAAACCTCGCCGTGTTGGAAGGGGTTCATCGTTCCCGGGTCAACATTGAGATAAGGATCGAGTTTGAGCATGGCGACTCTGAGCCCTTTCTTCTCCAGCAACAGTGCGACTGAGGCTGCGGTCAATCCCTTTCCTAATGAGGAACAGACGCCTCCGGTAAAAAATATATATTTTGTATTCATAGTTTTTGCTCGACTCTTCTCACATCATCAGGGGTGTCTACACCAATTGATTGGCTGTCGACAACCGCGACTTTGATTCTGAACCCATGTTCAAGGACTTTAAGCTGCTCTAAATCCTCTGCCATCTGAAGAGGGGTGGGATCCAGCTCGGCATAGTGAATGAGGAAGTCCCTTCTGTAACCATAGATTCCTAAATGTTTATAATAGGTGATATTAGGATCCCACTTTTCGGAGTGTCCGCCGGGGATCAGGGAGCGGCTGAAGTAAAGAGCGTTGCCGCTCGTATCGATCACGCACTTATTGACAGAGCGGCTGTCAGCTTCTTCCTGGGATCTGATCGGGACTGCTGCTGTCGACATGACGGCGACCGGATCATTGAGGAGGATCTCGCCGACATCCTGGATCACCTCAGGTTCGAGCAAAGGCTCGTCCCCTTGAATGTTGATCACGATGTCCACTTCACTGAAATTCAGATGGATCGCCTCTGCCAGTCGTTCGGTGCCGGTCGGGCAGTCAGGTGAGGTCATCACGGCTTTTCCGCCAAAATCCTCTACGTGGGAAAAAATCCGCTCATCATCTGTGGCGACATAAATCTCCTGTAAGAGGGGACAACGCTTTGCGTTTTCGTAAGTTCTTTGGATTAAAGATTTTCCGGATATTTTAGCGAGTGGTTTGCCTGGAAAGCGCGAGCTTCCAAAACGGGCGGGAATCATTCCAATAATTTTATGTGTCATAACGGGATTTTACTATAGCATAAGCGCTTTAATTTTACTCGTAAAAAGTTTATACGGTTGATTAAAAGCCAGACTCCTGTATGGAAATTCCTCTTCTTAGAGATATCGTCATTATCTTCGGCCTGTCTATTCTGGTCCTGCTCGGCTGTCATCGGCTGAAAATTCCATCTTTGGTCGGATTTTTGATCACAGGGATTATCTGCGGCCCGGGGGGATTCGGTGTTGTCAAAGCTGTTGAAGAAGTCAAGGTGCTAGCTGAAATCGGGATCATTTCCCTCCTGTTCACCGTAGGGCTTGAATTTTCGATTAAAAAAATAATTGAAAATATCCGCTATTTTATTCTTGCAGGTCCGCTCCAAGTGGGGATCACAACGGTATGCGGCATCCTGGCAGGGCTGCTTTTTGGAAGGCCTCCTGGAGAGTCGATTTTTCTCGGATTCATTATCTCGTTAAGCTCTACTGCAATTGTCATCAGAATTCTACAGGAAAGAGCGGAAACCAATTCTCCCCACGGTAGAATGGTCATAGGGATTTTAATCTTTCAGGATGTCATTGTCGTTCCCATGATGCTTGTCACTCCTTTTCTAGGAAGTGGAGGGGAACAGGTGGACCTGTTTCTTTTATGGCAATTGGCGAAGGGGTTTATCATTTTAGCGCTGATTTTTATAAGCGCCGTTCAATTTGTTCCTCCTCTGCTATTTTATGTTGCTAAGACCAGAAGCAGAGAACTGTTCATTCTGACGATTTTCGTCCTCTGTTTTGGAGTTGCCTGGATCACCTCGAGCATCGGTCTATCTCTTGCTTTGGGAGCTTTTCTGGCAGGTTTGATCATTTCCGAATCGGAATTCAGTTTGCATGCGATCGGAGACTTCTTACCCTTTCAGGATATTTTCACAAGTTTTTTCTTCGTTTCCATGGGTATGTTGTTAGATATCAATTTTGTTCTCACCCACCCGTTTGGCATTCTTGGATTGACCGCCGCTATTTTCATTGCGAAGAGCGTTGTTGTCTTTTTAGTCGGGCTGATGACGGGCGCTTCTGTCCGAACTGCGGCCTTGGCAGGGCTGTCTCTAAGTCAGGTGGGAGAATTTTCCTTTGTCCTGGCCTCCTATGGGATACTCAATGGAATAGGAACAGTCTATCTTCATGAGATGTTCATTGCTGTCGCAATTCTTACAATGGGAATTACACCGTATGTAGTTCATGCTTCACCGAGAATTGCTAACTTGATGCTGAATTTGCCGTTTGCTTCATCTTTGAAAACCGGCTTGGAAGCGGGGCTCATCGGTACAGAAAAAAAAGACCATGTGATCATCATCGGTTTTGGGTTCAGCGGGCGTAACCTTGCTCGTTCCTCTAAAGAGGCCGGAGTCTCATATGTCGTGATCGATATGAATCCGGAAACCGTCAGGGAACAGAGGCAGAGGGGAGAGCCGATCACTTTCGGAGATGCGACCAGAGAAAGGGTGTTGAAGCACGCTAACATCAAAGATGCTTCTGTCCTTGCCATTCTGATCAACGACCCGATCGCTGCGCTAAGGATCGTTGAACAGGCCAAAAACATTAATCCGTCGGTGTATATTATTGTACGTACCCGGTACCTTCAGGAGATGAGAGCCCTTTACCAACTGGGTGCGGACGAAGTGATTCCCGATGAGCTTGGATCAACTGTCGAAATTTTTTCCCGGGTCTTATTGCGGTACAAGGTGCCTCCTGAAAAACTCGAGCAGCTTGTGGAAGCTCTGCGAAAAGAGGGGTATGAGATGATTCGGCCACGCTACGGGGAAACAACTATTTTTTCGGACCTTAAAGAATATCTTGAGGATGTCGGCGTTAAGACTATTCATCTGCGTGACAACAGTCCATTTGCAGGAAGGACCTTAAAAGATTGCGATTTAAGAAGAAATTGGGGATTGACAGTGATCGTCATAAAAAGAGAGAATATTCCGATCTACCATATTGATGCCTCGACGACACTGGAAGCGGGGGATCAAGTGGTTGTGATCGGAACTAAAGAAAACCTTGCGCACACAGACCAGTTATTTAATCCATGAGCCAATTTCCCGACCCCCTTCCGTTGCCAGACAGTGTTCGTCCCGCCCGTGAAAAGAGGAACACCCATCTCATTCGCGCTGCCCGTTGGGGAGTGCTGATCCGGCTGGCAATTATTTCCATTGAACTATTGGGAGTCATTTTTTTAGGAAGCGCCGCGTTGTTGATGGATGCTCTTGCAAGTTCGTTAGACATCGCCTGCAGCTTGATCCTTATTGTTTTCATCAAATTAGCGGCAAGGCCGCCCGACGATGACCATCCCTTTGGACATGGACGTTATGAACCCCTGGCAGGACTTCAGCTGGGGCTTTTCATGGTATTGATTGGACTGGGAATGATCGGGCAGCAGCTGTTTCAACTTGCTGAGTATACGCCAAATCGACCAATCGATTCCTATGTGTGGATCATTCCTCTGGTTGCGACGCTGTTGCTTGAAATTTGCTATCATATCGTTTCCAGGGTAGCTAAACAGCAGAACAGCCCGGCCCTTGGAGCGGATGCCGTTCATTACCGCATGGACGCGTTGACAAGCCTGCTAGCCGCTGTCACTCTGATTGTTGCCGCATGGATTCCCGATTGGAGTGTCGTGATCGACCACGTTGGCGCGATTATCATTGCAGGCCTTATGGTCGTCGTCGGATCTTTTGCGGCAAGAAGCAATATCCATCAATTGATGGACAAGGTTCCTCACGATGATTATTTTGATGTGGTGAACAAGGCGGCCAGAGATGTTGACGGAGTCCTTGAAACAGAAAAAATCCGCATACAGTTATATGGACCCGATGCGCACGTCGATATAGACGTGGAGGTTTCTCCAGAGCTGCCTGTCGATGCCGCTCATCGCATTAGTCAAAAAGTGAGGAGAAATATCCAAAAAGCGTGGCCGTCAGTGCGTGAAGTCACGGTACATATCGAGCCCTATTATCCAGATGATCATTGACATCTGCGTTAGTTTTCCTTTATACCATCCTTTATGAATTGGCGCGTTTTGCTTCTCATCTCAGTTTTTGTCATTCTTTTCATTGTCACTAAATGGTCTGTCGCAAACACCGACGATTTTCGCATTTCCAACGTTCAATATGAAGTTCCCTATCACCCAGAATGGGAAGTAGAGAGTTTAGCCCCTGTGCAAAAACACCTTTTAAATCATATCTTGCATCAGCATTTCACTTATCTGGGAAAAGGCGATCAGTGCTACGCGTTCTTGAGCGAAGATGGAAAGTGGGTGTTAAAGATGTTTATTGTGAAACACCTTAAGCCATCGCCGTTGTTTACCCTTATCCCTTCTGTCGGAAAGCTGCAGGAATATAAACAGTCTATTGAACTGGAAAAGAGGCAACAATTAGAAGGCCTTCTCAATTCCTATAAACTTGCGTATGATGTTTACCGCCCCGAAAGCGGATGTCTGTATATGCATTTTAATAACTCGCAGAGATTGAACCGAGCAGTTTCCGTAACTGATAAATTAGGGAGGGAATGGACTGTGGATCTTGATCCGCTCGCTTTCGTCATTCAACAGCGGGCTGTTCCTTTGCGTGATGAGATGGACCAATTGCTGAGCCGAGATAATGTGCGAAGGGCGAAGAAACGGATCCGCCAAACCATTGCGCTTTATTTAAGGCAGTATGCTCTTGGTATCCATGATTGGGAAAAAGATGTGATGAACAATAATGGGTTTGTCGGTGAAAAGCCCGTCCATTTCGGCGTGGAAGATCTGATTGTCGATGAGTCCGTTCAATCCAAGGAAGCACAGATTGAACATTTGGTCAGAGTTTGCCAAAGTATGGAGCAGTGGGTCTCCTCTCATTTTCCTGAATATCGGCAAGAGCTGATCGATGAGATGGAATTGGGACTTGGACATGTTTTCGGTCAAAAGATCCATTTTACATATAAGAGGGTGTCTGTTCAGTGAGTATTTATCCTTACTAATCTTATATCCCTGTTATCGTTAAGATGTCTTTCGATCAGGTATTCATTGTTCGGATAAACTATAATTAAATTGACATTATAAATATTTTATGCTAAAATTAAAAAATTAAATTTGTAATTTATTTTATACCTATGACATCACCAATCCCTCAAGCAACTTTAAAAACCGATTATTCTTTTTCTCCTGCAACCCCAGTTAGGGGAGCGGATGAAAACCGGGATCCCAATCAGGTTCAAAAAACTGACGAGGTTGCAAAAACAAGAAAATTTGCCAGTCCTTTACGCTATTATCCTGTCAGAAGAAATTTGACCGTTGCCTTTACTCCCGGAGCAAAAGAGCACAGTCGCGGACAGGTAAAGATCTATAAAATAAAGCACAGGGGTACTGGCGAGGGAAAAGTCGGAGTGACTAGGCAAGATTTTCGCCGACGGATGCAGCAACATTTGTACTGTGCCCGTCATGCTGAAGCTGATCGTGGCCAGGGCGAGTTATATGAGGCTATGAGGCGCTCTCCGAATAAGTACGTGATGGGGGTAGTGCCTACCACTAAATATGATGATTTTGAAGGCGATCTGGAAACTGAAGTGATGTTGGACCACGATACATTGGAAAATGGTTTTAACAAGGTGAAAGGCGGCGGTGGTGGAACGATCGCAGACGACGAGCCAGTAAACCCTGACGATTTGCCTAAGACCTCGTTTCAGACCCCTGAAAAAGGTTATCGGATTAAGAGCCGGCAATTTAAACGCCGGGCGAGGTTGTTTGTCGATTCCTCTCCAAGTGGTGCGAAAAAAACTCATGTCGTCTATGGATTCCGCAGGGATGACGGAAAATGGTTGATCGGAGAAACATGCCAGCAGTTCAGGCAGCGGATGTATGGCTATCATTATGCATTCAACCATCCCGAAAGAGATGTAGGAAAACGTCCACTGCCTCTCGCAGTGAGATTAGAACCCTGGAGATGGCGTGTCTATATCCTTTATCAAGGTCCGCACATCAAGCAGATGGAGCGTCTTTGGATAAAAGCGAAAAATGCAATTGAGGAAGGATTTAATCAAGTTGGCGGGGGAGGCGGGCCTGTCAGTAAAAGATAAGAGCCGCTCTAATGCCCGGGCCGAAGCCCGGACACTGGAAATGTCAAATTATTGACTGGAAGAAGAAGCAGCTCCTTCATCTTTTTTTGGCGCCATTGCCTTGACATACTGTTCTGGATTCCAGCCAAAGCCCCACATGTTAAATGTGAAGTCTTTTGGAGGTTGACCACGATTGACAAAAATCGCATACCCTTCACGATTGACTTCGTAGAGCAGATGATCTCTGGAATTATTAGTCAGCTGATCGGTAATCACTTTCCATTTTTGTCTCAATGTAGAAAGAAGAGACTCCCTTTCTGACTGCATGCGTGCAATCTCTTGCTTCATCTCCTTTTCGGCCAGGCTCTGAACATCGGGATCGTGGAATGGGATCTTATTGACATCAGCAATAAGATCTTTTTCCGCATCGCCCAGCATTTTGATGATAGAGGCGATCGCAGCCTCAGCCGCATCTCTATGCTCTTCTGCCAACCCTTTGTATTCATTATATTTTCTAACGATGGCTGCAAAATCTCTTGTTGCCTTGTCAATTGCAGATTCAGGCAACTTAGCAAGAACTGCGCGGATATTGTCTGCTGCGTCTGAAATTTTCGTTTCCGGAGCTTCTTTTAATTGTGTGCTTAAAGCTTCAACAATAGCTCCTGGAGCAGATTCCGGATACTGGGCGATTAGCGCGGCAATATCTTCTTCAACAGCTTTCAGGGTTCTTTCACCAGGATTGTCTAAAATTGCACGAATGGCCAACTTGACGGGATCGACATCCTTGTATGGATTTTCCCTAAGATAAGATTTGAGGTCTTCTACATCCTGATTAAGTCCGGCAATGTTTTGCTGAAGGGCATCGAGGTTAGCAAGTGCGTTAGCGAAAATATCGATACGTGCCAGTTCCCAGTCGCATACAGCTCTTGCAATTGCAATTTTTGCCGTATGGTCTCGGGTGTCTTCAATAAATTTATCAAGGGCGACAGCTTTGTCGCTTACCGGCTCTTGCAAACTTGCCGCATGGGCGCCTAATTCCTCGAATTGTCCCCGATGGTCGGCTAATTGTGATTTCAAAGACTCAATATCCGCTTGCTTATCCGGGTTGAGAGCATCGGTCATAAGTGCATGCAACGATCCGCTTAATTTTTTAAGGGAAGCCGAAATCCCTTGAACTTCAGGGAGGTAGTTTGGTGTTACAGTCACTTCTCTTTCGACCACATCCCCAGAAACTCTTTGACGGACAGTATCGAGTTCGCGTACAGCTTCCATCGCCTGTTTGCGTGCTTGCACACCTTCCCTTTTGGAAGGGAATTGAGGTTTTTCACCTCTTAAAAATGGGGAAGCCAGTTCAGAGACATCGCTTGCAGCGCGGTAGAGTTCTGAATACCCATCCGTAATCGTTCCCAATGCTTTATCGAGTTCGCGTGCTTTTGCGCGAGCTTCTTCGAGAGTGCCGGCTTTAAGAATTTCAGCTTGAAGTCGGTTGATTGTCGTAACAATGGCAGGAACTGCTGTTGTGATTTTTGAATCGGATGAAGAAGCAGCAGCTTCTACTCTTCCGGCAGCCTCATCTGTTCTTTGTACTGCGCTCATGGATATACCTCCTTGTGGGGGCTTGGTTAAGGAATAATTTTTAATATTTACAGGATCGATGTCATTTTTTAAAACACAAAATTTATAAAAAAATAAAGGTAAGTCGTATGATATTGTTTGTTAACGGGAAGCAAGATAACACATACGGATGACGATATATGTTCCCCACATGATGGCAGCATTGATGATCGAAGCGATCAAACACCAGAGGAGCTCGCTCGTCCAGGCATAGAAGAGAAAAAAGGTGACAACAAAGGTAAGCAGGGCGATCAGATACCCTTTCTTTTCGAAGATTGGTTTAGTGTTGTCCATATTATTAATACATATCGCTTTCACCTGTTTCTTCTCAAGAAAAAATTGCTTGTCAAAACATGGATGAATAGATAAATTTAAATATTCAATATCAAATGGGAGATAAACATGCGTTCGCTTTATGATAAAATTGTCTGTTTAGGAGAGTTTTTGCAAACTTACTTCCTTTTAGCCTTAAGGCTTTATTGGGGTTATTCCTTTTTTCAAGCGGGATTTGGAAAGATACAAAACACGGCACCGGTCATCGATTTTTTTAGCTCATTGGGGATCCCTTTTCCTGAGATCATGGCGCCTATGGTCGGCTGGGTCGAGGCTGTCGGAGGAATCTGTCTTCTTGCCGGTTTTGCCTCCAGGCTTGTAGCGATCCCATTGGCTGTCACAATGATTGTCGCATTGTTGACTGCTCATGGCGATGCGACTTTCGGCGTATTGGAAAATCCTCAACGATTCATCAATCAGACACCGTTCAACTATTTGTTAACTTCGTTAACAGTTCTCTGTTTCGGTCCTGGAAAAATTTCTGTCGATTACATTTTAGAAAGAGCCTTTTCCAAAAAGTAGTTATTGTTGGTGTGGTCGCGGGGGCCATTCATCGGGCATATAGGTTTTGCCCAGAATGGCCTCTATTCTTTTCTTTAAAGGGGGGTGGGTCGCGAAGAGGGCGGAAAACCCAGAGTGGTTATCCAGGTACATGTGGGAATAGGCCATTCCCTGTTTCGGCATATCTTGTGTTTGATCGACCGCTATCTTTTTAAGGGCGCTCGCTATCCCATCGGGGTTTCTCGTAAATTGAACGGAACAGGCGTCAGCTAAATATTCCCGTTCGCGGCTGACCATCGCCTTAAGGACAGACCCTGCAAACCAAGTGAATATCCCCGCTCCCATCAACAGCAATGCAACGAGAAGGATCGGGGCGCCTCCTTTCTGATTGTTTCGGCTTCTCCCCGTCAGCGAGGCAAATTGAAAAATTCTCAGGGCAAAATAGAGCACAAAAAAGAACCCCATCACCATCGCTGCAAGACGCAGGCTGATCCCCATGTCTCCATTGTAGATATGTCCGAATTCATGAGCGATTACTCCCTGAACCTCATCTCTATCGAGTTTCATCAATGCCCCTTCCGTGATCGCGATCGCGGCATTGTCAGGTGATAAACCGGCAGCAAAAGCGTTGATCTGGGATGCAGGGATGATATAGATCGGAGGTACGGGAAGAGAGGCAGAAATAGCAATCTCTTCTACAATGTTAAGCAGTTTTCTTTCTATAGGATTGGTTGTCTTGGAGTCAACACGCCTCGCCCCGACAGACTCGGCAACGTAGGCACCTCCCTTAGAGCTGTACATCAAATATTGAAATCCTGCAACACAGAAGGTGATCGCCAAAAATAGCGGACCGATAATAGGGAACGATTGCGCGTAATTTGGCGAAGAGTCCCGCATGATCACTTCCAGCAAGAATGCCATGCCGAATGTGATCAGGAGAAAGGCGGCGAGATAAATTTTTGTTTTCTTTCTCGCCCTGTGCTGAGCAGCCCAAAAGTCCATTAGAACGCCACTTTCACCGCTTTTTTCGCTTCGGGTTCTTCCACCTCATAAAGGTCGGCAGGTGAGTGACCAAAAGCCGAGGCGAACATGACGGCGGGAAATTGTTGCTGCATCGTATTGTAATGAAGCACTTGGTCATTATATGACTGTCTTGAGAAGGCCACTTTGTTTTCCGTTGAGCTCA
The DNA here is from genome assembly GCA_964635295.1 of uncultured bacterium. Taxonomy (GTDB): domain Bacteria; phylum Chlamydiota; class Chlamydiia; order Chlamydiales; family Waddliaceae; genus Waddlia. The sequence goes on along the minus strand of CAZWOB010000001.1, from coordinate 83,944 downwards.
GCTCTTCTTGAAGATTTTGCATCGTCGTGTTTGCTTTCAGGTCCGGGTAACTTTCCGCTAAAGCAAAAAAGTTTCCTAAAGCACCTCTCAGTGCTGTTTCAGCTCCCATCAGGTCCTTGAGCTGTCCTTCCTGGGGAACTCCGCCAACATCTTTACGCGCCTGGGATGCTTGATTCCTTGCGTTGATCACAGCTTCAAGCGTTCCTTTTTCGTGTGCCATGTATCCCTTGACCGTTTCAACAAGGTTGGGGATAAGATCATAGCGGCGTTGGAGTTGAACGTCGATCTGCGCCCAAGCATTTTTTACCTGGTTGCGCAATCTAACGAGGCCGTTGTAAATACCGATAACCCAAATGGCCAATATGGCAATAATACCGATGATAATAAGCAATGCCGTCATCATTTACTCCTTTTTTTTGGATACCCTCATCCTAACACAACTATACATTTCATTGGAATTTTCTTGTAAATAATAAATTTACAATTACTTTACTTTAAACTAATATAATTATGTTAATATGAAAGTATTTGCTAAAGTAGATCGTGTCTTAATAAAAAATGATGGGCGACATCAGCGTAGTTTTTCTTTTCTACGTCGACCTGATAATTAAGGTTCCTGATCTCTTCTTCGTTAATGATTCCCGAGAGTTGAGTCAAAATTTCCTTTATCTCAGGTTTAGATTGGACTAGCTTTTGTCTAATTAAAATTGCTGCATGATAAGGGGGGAATACTTGTTTGTCGTCTTCAAGGACGACAAGAGGATATTCCATCAACTTGCCTGAGGTGGAGAATCCGGTAATGAGATCAACTTCCCCATGTAAGGCAGCTTCGTAAACTAAACTAGGTTCCAGGAGGACAACTTTGCCAAATTCAATGCCATATATTTCATTAAAAACAGGGTAACCATCGGGTCTTGAGTAAAATTCCGCAAATGTCCCAAGCGTGAGTTGATGTGCATTTTCTTTCACATCGCTGATGGATTCCCATTTCTGATCATCAGCGCGATCGATTCTTGCGGCAAGGGATTCTGTGTTGTTGAATCCTAAAGGGGGCAGCCACTCGATATTAAATTTATCTTTATAGTTTTGATTGACAAATTCAAATAATTCATCGGGAGAGTAGTTGATGTTTTTCTCTTTTAAAATCAACAGATGAGCCGTACCCGTGTATTCAGGATAGATATCGATCTCACCGTTGAGCATCGCCTGGTGGCACAGGTCCGTTGCTCCTAAACTGAACTTGCGATTGACAGGATAGGGGGTGTTCGCCTCGATTAACTGTGCGATCATTTCTCCGAGAATATATTGTTCCGTAAAATTTTTGGACGCCACTGTGATCGGTGGATATTCAGCAGACTTTTTTCCATATTGGCTGATCGTGACAAGGGTCATTAAGAGTAGAAAAACGGCGGCGATCTTTGCAATTGATCTGCCGATCGTTTCATGTGAAGTCAGACAATAAGACTCTATTCTTCGGAACACATAATCGATGAGCAATGCCAACAATGCAGCAGGTACAGCTCCATAGAGGACGACCTGGATGTTGTTCGTCGCTATCCCTTGAAAAATAAAGTCTCCGAGTCCTCCCGCGCCGATGAATGATGCAATCGTAGCGATGCCGACGCTCATGACAGCTGCAGTCCGCATGCCTGCAATCATGATCGGAAATGCCAGAGGAAGTTCAACGATGCGAAGTTTTTGAAGGGGAGTGAAACCCAGACCATCTGCTGCTTCAATCTGTTCAGGGGGAATTCCTTCCAAGCCTGAAAACGTATTTACAACAACTGGCATGATGGCGTACAGAGTCATGGTCAGCAAGGCTGGTTTCATTCCGATTCCCAAAAGGGGAATTAAGCAAGCGAGCAGTGCGAGGCTTGGAATTGTCTGGCAAATGTTGATGAAAGAGAAGATCCACGGCTTGAGTTTTGAGGCTTTGTACGAAGCGATACCAAGTGGAATCCCAATTCCGATGGCCATTAGTGTTGTTAAGCCGACAAGGATACATTGTTCATAAAGTTTTGTGAAAAAAAGCGTGCTGTTCAAGTTTGCAGCTCCTCTTTGTAGAGTTTGAGCTGTTCCAGAGGTTTTAGAAAGAGGTTTTCGACGAACGGTGTTTTGGGATGATTGATCAGTTCTGAGGCAGTTCCCATCTGTTCGACCTTTCCCTGATTCATGACAGCAATGAGGTCTCCTAATCTGACAGCTTCGAAAATGTCGTGGGTGACAAACAGGATTGTTGTATGGAACTTATCCCTGATCCCTGACATTTCCTCTTGCATCGCATCCCGGTTAATCGCGTCCAGGGCCCCGAACGGTTCATCCATCAGGAGATATTTGGGATAGGTAGCGAGTGATCTGGCGACGCCAACGCGTTGCTGTTGTCCTCCGGAGAGCTCATCGGGATAGCGATTGGAAAAGACTTGGGGATTCAGGTTGACAGTTGTCAAAAGCTCAAGGACCCTTTCCTCAATTTGTTTTGAATCCATTCCCATCAGTTTTAAAACAATGGTAACATTTTCGCTGACGGTGAGGTGGGGGAACAGGCCGACACCTTGAAATGCGTAGCCAATCGTACGTTTCAGCGTAATCGGGTCATATTCGAGGATGTTTTTGTTGTCGATGACGATATCGCCGGACGTCGGTTCAATCAAGCGATTGATCATTTTGAGAAGAGTTGTCTTTCCGCATCCGGAGGATCCTAGAAGGACGACAGTTTTTCCTTCAGGGATCTCCAGGTTGACATTATCGACAATATAGGTTTGGCCGTTATTATATGTTTTGCGGATATTTTTGATGGAGATCATTGATCAGGAGTGTATTTTTAGCAACGACCCTAACAAATGACGCTCTTAACCGCAACCTTCAGTTTCTGGACGAGTACTACACCGTCTCTGGATAAAAGTGCTTGAGAAGCCTGATATTTTCGTGACACTCTTCTCCATCATTATTTTGGCCATAATCTCGAATAGAACGATCACCTCCCCAAGCTGCATCGCGCCTCGCCCATCTTAATGCAGTCCATCCATTATTATCTGCTATGTCTCTATCAGCTCCATGACTCAATAGGAGTTTAATAAATGCTGTATTTGTGCGAAAATGGATAAGAGGGGTCTTACCATTACAACCATAATCCGCTTTTTGGTTTGGGTTAACATTTCTCTTTAATAGAAATTCAAGCATTTCAGAGGTCTCAGCATAAAAAAGGGCGTTCATCCCATTGTGATCGCGACATTGAACAAGGTCTTTGTTGTGCCGTAGTAATTTCCCGACTTCATTGATATTTCCAGATCTAACCTCCTGGAAAAATTTCCTCTCTAGTTCTGCCTTGCTAAGATTCCCATATCCAATATTGGTGGTATTCTGAAATGTTTGTCTTCTTACACGTTCGACGGTATTAGTGGTGTTACCGCTGGATACGCTCTGTGCTGTTGGTCTCACAGGATTGTTGTTATCCGACGTTTCTCTTCTTGCTTGTTCGGCGTGTTCATTACCATTGTTATCAGGCTGGATAACTTTCACTCGTCCTTTTATGCGCTCTATCCCTATACAAATCGAATAAGAAATTCCTACAAATAATGGAATAATGATCGTGGCTAAAGAAATTATCTTTAAACTACAGATTAAACGATCTTTATAAGTTTTTGTGTTAGAAAATAAATTATTTAAACCGTTAAAATAACTTAAGCAACTGTTTTTTATATTCATTTTATTTACATGTATTTTATTTATTAATATTTTATAAGGTAAATAAATATTAAAATACCGTATAAATAGGGGGATTTCCACCCTATATTCGATAAATGTGGAATTGGCGCAAAGACCTGTATTAATAACAAACGTTTCGAGAACGCAGTCCATTAATGATAAGTCCGATCACCTTTGGGTTTTTCCCATAACCGGTATGTGCTTCCGCAGGGTCAACATTGCCCAATGTTGCTCTTTGAACATTGCGCACGTTTTCATTTAAAAATGCGTTAAGGGTGTTGCTTCCGTTGGGGACAGGGTATTTTGAGGCATTGTAGCTGAAGGGGTCATTGGGATCGTTGAAAGAAACGATTTGAAAATTGGGGGAGTTCTTCCTTTTTTCGTTGACGAACAAGCCTAATGGAGATTTATTCCAGTGCCAGACGTCTTCCTGTAAATTTCTTGTATCGGGGGCGAGCTCGCAGTGCTGGTCATCGTCATAGTCATATTGCTTTTCAGGATGGTCTTCGACCAGTTCCGCAAGAGGGAAGCCATTTGAGAGATAATATACGGCAGCTGTATCGTCGATAAATGTTTTTGCGATCTTGGTATTTGATTCATCAGTCTTATTGTATAGCATGGAGATAAGAGAATTGATCAAAAGATTGCCGCCCATGCTGTAGCCGACGACAAGATTTTCCGTTTCTGATTCATTGCAGGAGTCTTCAACGATCCAGCGGATCGATTGGATGATCGGATGCTCCATTTCAGATCGGAATGAAGAAAAGTACAGGAAAGTATCGGCGGTTGTATTGTTGATCACAGATTCTTTAAGAGTCTGGATCGATTTTTCCCGGCATGTGATCATCGGTTTGTCCATTTCGATCAATCGCTGTTTCTGTGTGTCAACGGTCGGATGCCAATCGATGGTGTAAAAACGCACAGTTTTTGAGGAGCAGGGATCTCTGTATTCTTCTCGTTTTAAATTTCCATAGTAATAGGGTTGACCTGAGAGCTCTCCAATCACTTCTCTAACGCAGTCGGGTGCTGTTTTGCGCAAGCGCAGGCAGTTGACAACGGCGCATTTCAGCGTTTGAGGATCGCCTTCGGAAAAGCCCCCCATCCCATGGATCATAACGACGTTTACGCAGTTCTGGTTTTGTAAAACGGTTTTAATTCCTTCGAACTCACCTTGGACCGGAAATTCATTCAATTTGTTGGAGCAGGAGGTAAAAGAGCATAGGATCAGTAGAGAGAGGGCAATTTTGTGGATCATGGGACTGTACTTTTTGTTAAAAAAAAAGAAATCAATTGTTTAACTCAAATCGCGAGATTTGATCAAGCATCAAATTCAATTTTTTTGGGGGTACAAGCAAGATAAGGGTGGGTGGGTGATGCTCAGATTTATTCGTAAAAATTTCTTGCAGTTCCGGGAAAACGGAAACTTTGTTACATTATCTACCATCTAACGAACGGAGATCAAGATTTTCATCAGATGTGAAAAACTCACGCACAGACTTGAAGAGAAGATGAAACCTTTTAATAGAATGAAACTTTATGCCTGCAGTAACTGGGGGAACCATGTGCTACCGGGCTGAAACAATCGCCAATCGCTTTCTCAATATTGCTTCACTGAGCAATAAAAGCATTTCGCCAATGAAAATGCAAAAGTTGATTTATCTTGCTCATGCCTATTGCCTCGTTTACCAAAAAAAACCCCTTGTAAACGAACTTTTTGAAGCATGGAAGTTTGGGCCAGTTTTACCTTCGATTTACCACGCATTCAAGAGGCACGTATCCCAGAAAATTGACAGGCAAATTCCCAAATTTGATGCACAAATTGACGATCCAAAAATCCTCAAGATTTTGGAGTTTATCTGGGACAATTACGCTGATTTTCCAGCAGAAAAACTCTCAAACTGGACGCATGAACGCGGAGGACCCTGGGATCGTATTGTGAACGCGTCAGGAACACATTATCGGAATCAGACCATTCCAAACGAATATATCCAGGAGTATTTTGAAAAGATGTTGGGAGCCGAACATTGAAAAAGCTTCGAGATCCTGATCCGGAAAATGTAATTAATGCAGAAAAAAAAGACGACTACACAGGAGACAATGCTTCAGAGCGATCTTTCTTTATCAGCTTAAAATTTATGAAGTTTGGGACACGTGACGACCTTCAGGGTGCTGCATTCTTTTTTGCAATTTTCTTTTCTTTTATCTGGATTTTAGTTTTTTGTTTCCAACTCAAATGCGAAACTTCAAGCAACTGCATCGATACTGCAAGGTCATGGCTTGAAAATTTAATTTTTTCATCCTTCAGCGTGGTTATCTCAAGATACATCCCAACAAAACAATCTCAAGACTCACTTTAAGTCTTTCCTCCTAAGACCCTAAGCCCTTATGAGGCTGTAAAATCGTTTCAAAACCGACTTCATCGTCTTCTGGAGAAACGGCGACGTGTCCTTTACCGTGAAGTGACGAAGATAAGCCAATGGACGCTTGGACTGGTAGGCATTGAGGATGTTTGTAAATGCAACATAACATACATTCCCAGACACGGTTTTTGAATTAAAACCCTTCTTAATGAGTGCTTTACAGCACTTTCTTCACACAGACAACTCTTAGAAAATATTTAGAAACTTCGCCCCCCAGGGCATAAAAAAAGCCGCCTCTAGATGAGGCAGCCCTAAACATAACTTTATAGATATGAAAAAAAATAGCACGCCTATGGCGATTTGTGCAACACGAAAAAACGGAAATTTTCGTGCACGCTCCCTCCAATCCCAAAATCTGAAAGGTCAAGGATGACCGAAACAACAGATCGTCAAAAACTTAAGGCTCCTGAATCAATTCCGCCAGTCCCAATGAAGTTAATGCGTGATAAGAGAATTAACCATGGAGCAAAAAATCTTTACCCGTACCTGGTCGTATTCTGCAAAAAGAAAGATTACTGCTGGGCTTCAAATGAAGAGCTGGCCGAAATTGTCGGGTGCTCCGTATCGACTTTTCAAAGACGGGTAAAAAGTCTCGTTGACCATGGATATGCCTTCATCACTCAAGAAAATACACCCTACCAGAAAAACGGAAAACTTCGATGGAAAGAATCAAGAAAAATTTTTATCGACAAAAACAAATTCAAAAAATTTGCGGGCAGGTCAAAAGTGACCACCTCCAACGGGCAGGTCAAAAGTGACCTACAATCTTCAGATATACCTAAAGGTATATCTTCAGAAAGCAAGAAAAAGCAGGAAAGGGCTGCTCCCTGCTCTAAAATTGTTCATAACTCAGAAAACTTGACGCCGAATCAGCGGGTGGCATACGAAAAAATCCTGGCCATGAACCTCAAAAACCACAAAGGCGAGTCGTTCAACGAAAAGACAGCTCTGGATCTTTGCAGGAGTCATCCGTTGGATCGAGTGGAAAACTTCATCGAGGCGTTTCGGCAAAGAGCCGACCGATACCGAAGGCAGGGGAGGGAGATGACCAATTGCGCGGGAACTTTTCTCCAGATTTGCCGACAGAACATCGAGGCCACACCTCCCGGTGTTGAGTTTGGCAGGGAGGTTTTCAGGCAGTGGCAGAGGCAAAATAATTTCTATGAATTCCAGGAAAACGGAAACTTTGTTATCATCCCCAACATGCCAGGGACGGAAATTCCTCTTTTCATGAGAGGACAAGAGCTTATACGCCGACTTGACGAGAAGATGGAAGCGGTTGAGAGAACGAAACTCCACGCTGGCTGTTACTGAGGGGAACCATGTGCTACCGCGCTGAAACAATTGCCAATTGCTTTCTCAAGCATGCTTCGATGAGCAACAAAAGCATTTCACCCATGAAAATGCAAAAGCTGATTTATCTCGCTCACGCTTATTGCCTGGTTTATCAAGGCAAGCCCCTCGTCAACGAGCTTTTTGAGGCCTGGAAATTTGGTCCAGTTTTACCCTCAATTTACCACGCATTCAAGAGGCATGTTTCCCAGAAAATTGACAGGCAAATTCCCAAGTTTAATGCGCAAATTGACGATCCAAAAATCCGCGAGATTTTGGAGTTTATCTGGGACAACTACGCAGATTTTCCAGCAGAAAAGCTATCGAACTGGACGCATGAGCGTGGAGGGCCCTGGGATCGTATTGTGAACGGATCAGGGACCCACTACCGCAACCAGACAATCCCCAACGAATATATCCAGGAATATTTTGAAAAAATGCTGGGAACCGAACATTGAAAACACTTCGAGATCCCGATCCGGGAAATGTCCTTGATGCGGAAAAAAAAGACGACTACACTGGAGAAAATGCTGCCGAGAGATCCTTCCTCATAAACTTTAAATTCATGAAGTTTGGAACTGCCGACGACCTTCAGGGCGCCGCATTCTTTTTCGCAATTTTTTTCTCCTTCATCTGGATTTTAGTTTTTATTCTTCAAATCTACTTGGGAAGTTCAAGTGAATGCATCGATACAGCAAGGTCATGGATTGAAACCCTGATTTTTTCATCCTTCAGCGTTGTTATTTCAAGATTCATCCCAACAAATCAAAACCAAGACTGATTTTAAAGCCTTTTAAGACCTCTAAAATTTTTAACTGGACTCTTACCATTAAGAAGCTATAAAGTCGTCTCAGACACGCTTAAAATAAGCCTGAGAGGTAATTCCGGAATGGCATTCAAACCGATCAAACACAAATACCGCGCAAAACGCACAGAAATTGACTCCTTCCGCTTCGACTCAAAACTTGAAGCTCGCTACTACCAGAAGCTGAAACGCGCTGAGGAAGCAGGAGACCTCATCTTTTTCCTTCGCCAGGCACCTTTCCACCTACCAGGCAACATCCGCTACGTGATCGACTTCATCGAGTTCTGGGAAAACGGCGATGTAGTGTTCACGGACGTCAAAGGCATTGACACGCCTGTCTCAAAAACGAAAAGAAAACAGGTCGAAAGCCTGTTTCCAATCCAAATTAACGTGGTAAATAAAGTATGAATAAAAAAGATAATCCATTTTCAATTGAAGATGTAAGGCTATTAAATATTGCTAAAGACACATTGACAACAGGTCTTGAGCAGATTTTTTTACTATGTCTTGAGAAGGATAAAAAACTATATCGAGAGTCTTTCAAGGCTATCTGTGAGATGCTTTTCCTTGACTCGCTTCAAGCCTTTGAGCAAATATACTATTTCGACGACGATGGAAAGATTCAGCCCAAAGACATGGTGGAGCAGGTCAAAGACGACATCAACCTGATCGATGGGGCTTTCTACAAAACAGAAAAGCAAAGAGAAGATGATGATTGAAGAGCATGCCTTATCACTGATCGGAGAGCTGAAGAAAGAAGATCTTGAGTACCTTGTCAGAAAAGCGAACAAGCTCGGAACAGCTGGCAGACGACTCTCAGGGATAAAGATTGAAAGACTGGACGCTTCGAAGGAAATACTTTTTATCGTAGATGACCCTTCAACAAAAACCAATCTTCCGCTATGTTGAAATGGTGATCAAGTAATTGAACTTCATTTTTTTCCATTTGAATTTCATATGAATCCTCCAGGCCCTCTACCTCCTAATGGTTCAAATTAAGGAAAGAGGGCTTTTCTTTTTATTCATGCTCAGCAAAAATAAGCTTTCATAACCAAGCGTCAAGGACGACGAAGTGGCAGACAAGAAAAGTAAACATGGTGGCCATGGCATTGGAAGGCCTGAAAAATGGACGGCTGATTTAATTGAAAAAGAAGCAGAACAGCTCATTGAGTGGTCTAAAACAGACGACGCAATTATCTTAAGAGAGTTTCCTGCATCGAGGGGGTACGGGCCACAATGGCTCACCTATTTAGCCGACAAATCCCCCACCTTTTCCGAAGCTCTTAAAATTGCCAGGTGTAATGTCGGAGTAAGAAGAGAGAAAATGGGACTAAGAGGCGATGTAGATGCCGGCATTGTAAAAGCGTCTCTAGCTACATACGACGATGAGCATCGAGCTATGCTTAAAGAGATGAAAAGGGCTGAGAAAGAGGGCGACCTCATGAAAGCTTTCTTAGCAGGTCAGCAGGCTCAAAGAGACATGGGAAAGGAAAACTAGCCCTTCAAAGAAACACCCTATAATCACACTTAAATACCTTAGCCAAACGCTTAGCGATGTCTTTTCCAATAGGTCTATGACCCCTCTCCATCTTTGAAATATTGTATTGTGATACGCCGATCATCTCGCCAAGCTGTGCCTGGGTAAGATCTTCCCTTTTCCTTGCGCCAGCAAGACAAACAGATCCCTTTGGTCTACCACCAAACACTTCTTCATGAAATTCGTCAGCACTAAAAAAAGCACTCATCTAATATCCCTCCCCATTTCATAGAGAATGTCGGGGCAGATATCAGCCCCATTAGGCCAGCAGATACTGCTAGGGTAATCAGGATCATCAAGAGATAATGTTTTAAAATATTCTAAATCTTTAAGGGACGAAAAAACTTCACCACCCTGGTTCACGATCTCCTCAAGATCTACAATCTTAAATTCTGCATTATCAAACTCCAAAAGCACCTTGTAATCTTTAAGATAAAAAAACCTGCTCACAGTATGCATCACTACTCCAAGGGTTCAATTTTATTCAGAGGCTTTCGCTTTTCAGCCAGCTCCCAATTGCTCAACAATTCTTCTTTGTGAATAGAAGCCCACTCAAGCACCAACTTAAGCGCTCTTTTTGGAAGATTTCCCTCAATCATCTCGCAAGACTCAATAGAGATTAAACCAACAAACTCTTTGTAGTGTGCGTGAAAATGCTTAGGAGGGTGGTCTACATAGTACATTCTGATAATAATTCCCAGGAATCGGCTGATTTCAGGCATTGAGCTAAAGTCTCTGTTTTATTGTTTATCTTGATTATATTATATGTCAATGAATGACATAAAGTCAATATAATCAGCATGTTAAATAATTCTTTTTCTTTCATAAATTATTAATTGTCGTTTATGTTCCATCTCATGACTTCAGATTTTAGAAAAGTTGTTGAGATATACGCCAAGGATAATCCAAAGCTTTTAGATAAAGAGTGGCGATTATCAAAGAAGTCTGGGCTTTATTGGATAAAGGGTAAAGACGGAAAGCCTGTGCTTTTTGAACCCAACTGGGCGCAAATTGAGCTCTTGAAAGACCCTCACCCGCTGAAGATCATCCCCAAAAGCCGTCAGCTTGGCGTGACTACATTCTACGCCATTAACTACATCGATGACTGCATCTTCAATGAAACTCCGATCGACACGACGTTTATTGCTGACAGAAGAGAAAACGCTGAACTTATCTTTGAGAACAAGGTCAAGTTTGCCTGGGAGCGGATGCCTGATTGGGTAACCAAGCTAAACCCAGCTTCCAAGGATTCAACGCGAATGCTTAGATGGGCAAATGGGTCAAGCTACGTGGTAGATACCGCTCCACGCGGTGGAACGTTCCAGAGGCTTCATATCAGCGAATTTGGAAAGATATGCGCCAAATACCCAGCAAAAGCGCAAGAGATCATTGAAGGGGCGCTTGAGACGGTTGCGATAGGTCAGCAGGTGACTATCGAGTCAACGAGTGAGGGGAGAGGCGGGTATTTCTACGACATTTGCAAGCAGGCGCAGGAAAAGGCTGTTAAGGGAGAGGAGCCAGGTGAGATGGATTACAAGCTGTTCTTTTTCCCTTGGTGGAAGGAATCCACATACACATTAAATTAGGAGAATGAATGGGCAACGAAGCAAAAGATGAAAGAGCGTTCCACACCAATCTTATCAAAGAGATGTTAAGAGAGAATCAGCGGTTTCTAACGCAGTACGGGCAGGTACAGGAGCAAAAGCTTAGTAAGCTTAATGGATGTCTTCTTAAAGTTGAGAAGTCGCTAAAGAAGTACGATGAGGCGCTTAGGCTGTCACAAAAGCAGTTTGAGATCGTTGAAGAGACGCTTTGCAATGTTCTGCTAGCCATCCGTCAAAACGAGTATTTGCAAGCCTACTACCCAGAAAGCCAGGGACACCCTGCCGGTAAGTATGTCGGCAGACACCCTGTACAAGAGAGAAGGGACAAAAAGTGATCAGTGAATACACAAAACGATACACCGATTATTTAGAGTCTGAAATTAGACGACTTCTATATGAAAATGAAAAGCTCAGAAATCAATTTGAAGTAAACAACCCGATCGAAACGTTTGATTTTGAAGATAGTTTTTCAAGAAACAGCTGGACAGTTCCAAGGCAGGCTTCACTTCTTTACAAGCAATCTCCAGAAGAATGTCAAACAGTTGTTCGTTTAAAGGTGGGAGATCATCAATCAGATATGTTTTGTTCCGATCATATGGTTTTTCATGAAAATGTTCTTGAAGAGTTCATAAGAATATTTTTGCACAGAGTCTTTAGCGACAGGATTGAGAAAGTAAAAAAAGAAACAAAAGAAAGGTGAAATGATGGCTCTTATTTTTTTATTGGCACTGTTAGCTGCTATCAATGTCTATTATGCTTTCAATCGCGAGATAAAATACGTCGAGTATACGCCTGGATGGATCAGTGTAGAGGACGATCTACCTGATTATGGTGAAATGGTTATGACGTTTGACGGTAAAAGGGTGCGATATACTTCTGTCTATTTTGATAGGTACGGAAATTTTGTTGATTGCATCGGAGGAAAGATTGATTACTGGATGCCGAATCCAAAACCGCCGAAGCCGCTTAACCGGATGAAGGAGTATTTGGCATGACTTGGCTGGAAGAAAGAGGTCAATCAAAGGATGTTATTGAAGGGAGAGAAACAGACGTTTCTATGATAGCCAGCAGTCTTTACCGCCTAGTAAGAGAGGCGTATGAGATAAACAAGGTACCTTATGAAGTGCTTTTACGTCTTGAGTCATTAACACGCACACTCGACAAATGCGAATCAGAAATTCAGTGGATCATTCAAGAGGTTGAAAGGGATTATTTAAATGAGGATTGAAAATGACTAAAAGCTCATTCAGACTAGATTACATATCAGATTTTGATGAAGAAATAATTCAGAAAATGTCTGACATGCGCTCAAAATATATTGAATTGGAAAATTACGTTTCAGAGGCTTTCCCTTTGTTAGTGGATGAAGATCTGGGAAGCTGTATGCGTGTATTTGAAGAGGCATTGACTCATCTTGAGCAATCGCAAATGTATGCGATCAAGATGCTTTGTTTGTTGGGGGAAAAATAATTGAATCGGTGTACCAGCTTAGCAAAACACCGAGTTTTACCTTGTGGTTTAATGGTACAAAGGTTCGAATCCCTCCTCGGCTTACGAAAGGTTACGAAATTTAAAGGAACTAAATGGAAAACATTATCGAAGTAGACGGCAAATGCTACCAAGAAATACCGAAGGACAACGGCCGGATGCACTTGTCTATATCGCACGGATCAAGACCACCAACGTGGTCTGAGATAAAGGAGGCTCGTTATAAGTACCTACCTCAAGTAAAGTATGCAGCAATCATACTCCCACCCGATGAGGAGTACGTAGATGTGCATCCTTTTTGTTTTCATGTGTGGGAGATTTGAGAAATGATTTCAAAGCCGATCGGTGTATTTTTCTTAATTCTGTCTTTGTATTTGATAGGGCAGTTTGAAGGTGTTGAGGTGCTAAAACGCTGGGGTGCATATGGGTGCTTAGGCTGTTCGATATCCATTGTTCTTTTCGAGTTTAAATTCACAAGAAAGTTAGTTTATGGAGATGACGATGACACCTGAGGAGTTCTTAGAATTTAAAGAGAAAATGGTGTACGAGGGATTCAGATGACTGAGTGGCAACCAATAGAGACAGCTCCCAAAGACGGATCTGAAATTCTCGTCTATATAGATGGATTAAACTTTAAGGGATATAATTTAATATCTTGGGACAAGGAAAACAATTTCTGGTTGAGTGGCAAGTTTGATAGGTGGAATGAGTCAAGTATTTTGGGATGGATGCCTTTGCCTGAGCCTCCAGTTAAGTTGCATTTTTGTGGTGTTGGGTACCTTAAACCCTACATTTGTAAAGAAAAAGAGGGATACTTTTATGTTTCATCGTCTGGAACAAACCTCTGGAATCTGATGGTTAAATATTGCCCTTTTTGTGGCGAAAAAGCGCCGAGGTATCAAGATGAGAATTAGCACTCTGAAATGGAGTTCTGTAAGGGAAGATCCACCTCCTTTTAATGTGAAAGTATTGGTGAGGGTAGAGGACGGTGATGAGGTTGTTTATTTTGAAGATTGTCGTCAATTTAATGGCTTGTGGAAAAATGCAATAGACGATTGTGTAACACACTGGATACCGCTTCCAAAGCTGAAATGCCCTACATGTGGGGTTGTAAGCTAAATGCACTGGTCTGAGGTGTTTCTAATGTGCTGTTGCTGGCTCCTTTTCGTTGCTGGGGTCGGTTTTGTGGCTTGGCTTTGGAAAGTGATCTTGGTGAGTTAAGAATGCTTATAAAAAACGGAGAGATCCATCCCCTTGATGAAGGCTTCGCTTACATTTTAGAAGAAGGCGATTTTGATGAAAACGCCATCGAAAAGATGAATAATAGATTTTTTAAAAAGTATGCAGAATATCTGCTAAAAACAGATTATGAAAATACTTTGGATCTCTTGACTTGGGCACTCCAAAAATTATACTTAGGGGAGGATGTTCAATTTATACATCGCCCCCCTATGTATTGTGATCCACTTCAAACAAAAAGCACATATGCCATGAAATTTAAAAGAAAACCTGATGATTATCTTTGAGGAGTTTTATTGAATGGGAAGTGAGCTATCACGTGAACACATACTTAAAAGTCGGTGCTTATATAGTGAGGACTGCAAGTGTGGAAATAAATTTCAGGTCTACGCGCAGGAAGACAATGATCCTGAATACTATACTGATGTATGGGTGGAGTGTGATCAGTGCAATGGTTTGGTACATTTTTCACTTCCAGTAAACTAAGGGTTATATCTGGTTCCAGGTATAAACATGTATAACTTACTATAAACAAGGACGTTTATGACAGAGCTAACGATCACGATTAAAGTCGTGGAACAGACCTACAAGCAAAAGTTTCTGATGTACGATGAATACAAGTTCTTAGCTGATGACCCAGTGGTTAAGCATTGCATCAATGAGGCTTTGTCAAATGCCAGGTTTGAGCCGGAAGACATTAAAGTAAGGGCTTTGCTTCAGATTAAATGAAAGACTACCAAGCCTATTTCGACAAGCTATGCAAAGATCACGACATTAGGCTTTCGCAAGGTCAAAAGAACTGGTATATCAAAAAGGCCTCAACGCTCGGCGATGGTATGAAGACGCAATACCCCTCCACACTTGATGAGTGCTGGGAGGTCGCAAATGACGGCCTATGGTACGGAAAAGGCATCTCTAAAGCTCACAGTGAGGGGTGTATATGCTCTGTGCCGTATGAGCGTTTATCTGAGGTGCATACGGCTTGGGATCTTGGCAGACGTGACCCTACGGCCATCTGGTTCTTTCAATTGGTTGGAAAAGAGATCAGGTTAATCGACTACTACGAAAACAATTTTGAGGACATATCCCATTATATCACCGTCCTTAGGCAAAGAAACTACATCTATGGGAAACACTATGTCCCACACGATGCAGGAATAAAGTCGTTTCAGACTGGCCGGTCTCTGGTAGACTTTGCCAGGGATCTTGGAATCAAATTGATCAAGCTTGAAAGGGAAAATGACATCATCCCGGCCACCAACTACGCACGATCGATGCTGGATCGATGCTGGTTTGATAAGGATAAATGCGCTCAGGGGATCAAGGCTTTGGAGAACTACCGCAAAGAGTGGTCAGAGAAGAATCAGTGCTACGTGGAAAGAGAGTTGCATGACTGGGCATCTCATGGGGCATCTGCTTTTAGATACCTTGGAAGGGCTGAGCAGTTAATATCTGGTGGAACGTCTGATAAAGCTCTCAAAGAGCATTTAGACAGAATGGATCGGTATCGAAGGAATAGGATATGAGTGATTACTTGCATGGTTTTTTAATGATTTTTGATTATGACGGTTGTGGTGTCGAGAAAAGGGTTCAGGAGGTTTCATCGAGGTTATCAGACTATAGCATGGAAAAAGAGATTTCTGTTCCCATGACATTCATTAAATTTAGAAAGAAATGGGGTTCTGTTCCTGTTTTACTTCAGAGTCTGGAAGAGTTTGACTGGAGTGGTTTTTGGGATGTTGTTTTTTATGGTGATGATGAATCTGGTTATCCCTCTTTCTATAATTTGAAAGACTATCATAGAAAAGTAGAAGCATCCAGGGTGTTTCTGGTTCAGGGTTTTAATTGGATAGACGCTGAGTCAAGCCCTCCTCTTCATAGCGATGAGGTATGGGTTTTTGGAAAACCTTTATCAAACGGTGAGAATTATGATAAGGGTCGCCATGAAGATGGAAGATGGTTTCTTGGAAAAACCGATGTAGCTCTTATAGGTGTAACGGATTGGTCGCCACATCCTGAGCCGCCTGAATGGGTTAAAAAAGAAACAATGGCAATGATGAAATGAAGCTTGATATCGCAGGGGCAAGGAAAAGCCAAAGGATATTATGCGTCTCAAACTATTGCGCTATTGCTCTTGGATCGAGCGATCTCGTAGAGGCGTTTCATGAATGGGCTTTTGGTAAAGAGGCTATGGGAAGGGATTTGAAAGAATACCCGGCTTTTTGGAATGATAAACACTCTGATTTATTTGTTGTTAAACCGAGTGACGACATCCTTGATACTCTTGATAAAATGATGAAATCTTTTATCGAAATAACTATTGAAAAATCTAGTTAATATATCTACACTAAAAATTTAGCACGCTGACAAGCGTGCGTCGTCGGGCTGATCACCCTCACACTGCCGTTACAGTGGCGACGCCGTCCTTTTCCTAACGGGGGAAAGTTATTAACTAACTCCAAGGAAGGAACGGATTGCCACGGATGGCAGATTTCGCCTCGATCGAACAAGACTACAATGATTTTTGGCAGCGTTCAGAAAGGTATTGGGTAAACTATACTTCCAATGCCCTTAAAAGCTTGCAGGCCTATACAGGCCGTACATGGACGTCCAATGAGATTTCACGTCTATTGGATGAAGGTCGCGATCCTTCAGAATACAACCTCATTCGCTCAACCGTAAACTTCTTCTCTGGTTACGCTCGAGACAACATAAAATCTACAGTGATCGCTCCGATGGAGGGTTCTGACGAGAAGACTGCCGATCAGCTCAACACGGTTGTTAAGTACGTATTCGACAAGGGAGATGGTGACCAGTTCCTATTGCAAGGCTTTGACGATGCTTTGAAAACAGGCCTTTCTCTTGTCGGTCTTTGGATCGATTACTCAGAAGATCCTGTCTTTGGGGATATCAAGTTTTATAAGCGCTCGTACAACTCTTTCATTATCGACCCTAACTTTACCCGTCTGGATTTGTCTGACGCATCCGAAGTGCTTCTAAGGGACTTCCTTACACGTGAAGACGCTAAGGCTCTTTTGCCTTTTGTCGATCCTAAAGTGATCGATCAGACTCCGACGGCTACATTCGACAACAAGTTCCAGCAATACAGGCCAAATAAGAACCGTTTCGACTCAGATGATTTGATCACCTACGATAGCTACTACAGACGTACATCAAGGCAGGTACAAGAGATCGTCGACATGTCTACCGGAGACATCCTGCTTAGAAACGGTAGTCCATCCGAGACGGAAGAGCATGAAAGGCTAGTTGCCATTGCAAGAGAAGGCGGTATTAATGCCGAGATCATGAATCGTAGCAAGCAGTATGTTGAGCTGAATGTTCTACTTGGCGGCCGTGCTGTCTATTCCGGTGAAGATCCAACTGGTCTTGATGATTACCCACTCACCCTTGTGGCCGGTTATTTTGAGCCTCAGCTTGATGACTTTGGATTAAAGATACAAGGCTTTGTCCAACCTCTTATCCCTGCTCAGAGGAGCTTTAACAGGCGTCTTCTAAGAGCACAAGACATCATGGATACCAGCCTCAATACCGGGATGCTCTACAAAGTTGGTGCTGTCGCTGATGAGAAAGCAATGAATCGTGTTGGTGTCGGAAATATTCCGGCTCGTGACGAGGCAGACCTTGACCGTGACTTTAAGCCTATCCAGATGGGTCAGGTGCCTCCAGGCTGGCTTGAGTACGCTCAGACGATTAACACGCTATTCAACGGAATTTCAGGCGTTAACGAGTCGATGCTCGGTGACGATGAAGGTGGTAATACCCAGGTTTCAGGAAGACTTGCAGAGGTAAGGGCTGCTAACGGTTTACGAGCGAATCGTGCGATTTTCGATAATTTCGAGCGCTCGCAACGCTATCTCACTAAAAAGGTAATGTACACGGTACAACTAAACTGGGGACCTGGCAAAGTCGCTCGTATTATCAATGAAGAGCCGACACAGCAGTTCAATGACGAGTCTTTTGAGCGTTACGATGCTGTGATCAAGCAGGGTGTGAAGTCTCAGTCTCAAAGAGACGCTTTCTATTTTGAGCTTCTAAGGGCAGTAGAGCTTTTCGGTCCAGAAAAGATCCCTGTCGATCTGATCATTGAAAACATGCCGATGGTCGGCCACTCAGAGTTGATGGAGCGCATCGAGCAGGTTAATCAACAGCAAGAGCAGATAGATCTGCAACAACAGCAATTGCAGATTCAGCAGATCCAACAACAGCTGGAGCTTGTCCAGTCACAGATTGACCTGAACAAATCAACGGCTAACGAAAGAGATACAAGAGGTCTTGCAAATTTAGGTCTAGAAGGGGAAAGAGAGTCTGAACAAATACAAAATATCGCTCAGGCAAATCTCGATAGAGCTAAGACGCTTGCAGAAATTGAAGGCTTAAAAGCTGACAACATTCAGAAGATCGTTTCCTTCCTTCAGTTCTTAAGGCAGCAAGAGCAATCAGAGTTTCAAGAAAATCGCGCGAAGAACATCGAAGTTTTTAGCGCTATCGATCAAGAGTCACCACAACAACCACAACAACAGGGAGGTCTGTAATGGGAGCTAATAAAGGCTACGGTTCAGCAGTTCCTCAGGGTAAAGGTCGCGGTATGTACAGCGTTAATTCGCCAAACAGCCCGGCGCCAGTGCCTATGAAAGGTTCTCAGTTGAACAACAGATCTAAGCTTCAGGGTCAAGGTTCCATGAAGGTTAGAGAAATGATGAAACAGGAAGCAAAGGCGGAAAATCAACGTGGTCGCGGAATGTAGTGGGTTAATACTTCCCTCGAAGTATGCCGAGAAAAAATTAAGTGATAAGGGTGTGCTTAAAGCAAGGGTTAATAAGCAGGTAGATCGTTTCTTAGACGATCATCAGCATATTGACCACCCTTACTTCATCTTAATGAAGGCAAACAACCAGGGTACCCACATGGTTGGGGCTGACCCCAACAAGATTTCTGCAACACTTGAGTATTTCGAGATGAAGCCACCGTTTATCACTCGGACGATGGTTTTCTGGGTAGACAACTCAAGAGGGCTGATCACTTGGCTCTGGAGGGTTACTCCCGATAAGAAGGTGATCTTCAACAAGACTTTTGCTGAGTCTTGTAAAGACATCTTACGGGTGAAAGAGCCGCCATCTTAAGGGCGTTTATGGTGTCGCCGACCGGACCTTTTTCGTGACTCCACGGAAATGGTGAACGGGCGTTTTCACAAGTGTCGCCGACTTTGAAGGGCGTAATTTTTGGGCGTTAAACATGGAGGTTTAAATGTCAGACACACCTGAGGCTGCCGCCGAAGCCGAAACTACACAAGAGGCTCCAAAAGAGGAGTCGCAAACAGAGCCGAAAGAGGAGAAGAAACAAGTTCCTCTTGAGGCTTTGGAAGCTGAAAGGAAAAAGCGTCAAGAAGCTGAGTACCAGGCTAAGTGGTACCAGGAACAGATAGCTAGGGCTTCTCAGGCAAAACAAGAGCCTGAGCAGGATGAAGACGAATACACCAAGCAGATTAAGCAGGAGATTCGTCAGGAGTTAAGACAGGAGCTTCAGAATAAGTCTGAGCAACAGTTCTTAGCCAGTCATCCGGAAGCTGCCCACGCTATTGAAACTAAGCTTGCGCCGATCCTTCAGCAGAAGCCGCACCTAGCCTATTCGATCCAGTATGCGGAGAACAGGTATGAGGCGGCGATGGATTTAATTGAGAAGTATTCTCCTAAGGCTGCAAGCGAAAGTGTGAAGAAAAAGATCGAGGATTCCAGCAAAAAACCTGGCTCTCCGGCTTCTACCGGAAAGGCCGGAGGGATTGGAAAGTCTGAGATGCTCGATCGGATGAAGAAAAATCGTCGTGAATTCTCGCACTATCGCGCACAGCTCAGGGGGAGACAGCCTAACATTCTATAACAGGGAGGTTATATGGGCGTTTCAACAACAGCTGATATCAATCCAGAGGTTGATAAGTATTGGGATGGTGTGCTAATTGACCGTGACAGGCAGTGGTTTTCACACTTGCTATTTGGTCAGGTTCGCAAGATTCCAATGAAAAACAGCTCTACGCTGGTAGCGAGAAAATACGACAATTTAGATGACACACCAGCCAGTTTGACCGAAGGAGTCACTCCGGCTTTAGATGATGTCACCAAAAACGACATTGAAATTGGATTGCAGCAATTTGGTAAAGCGGTTGCGATTTCCGATAGAGTGAATATCGAAGTTCAGGATGAGACCGCTGAGGAAATTGCAGATATGCTTTCTCAGAATATGTTCGCCATGCTGGACAAGGTCACAAGAAATACACTGCAATCCACAGCAACGCAGTTCGACTGCATGAACGGTAATGCCACACCAATCAGCGGTGTGACTGAATTGACAGAGCTTGATATCGACGAGGTGTTGGATCACTTATTTGGAAACAACGCATTGAGGATGACACCATCTCTTGATGCTTCCACAGGGATTCAGACAAGTCCGATCGATGCTTCTTACTGGGCGATCATTCACTCTGATTTGAGAAAAGACTTAGAGGCTTTATCGTCTTTTGTCCGCAAGTCTCAGTACTCAACTCCAAGAGAAGCTCTGCAGAATGAGCTTGGTTCGACCAACTACATGCGATGGGTGTACACCACTGAAGCTTTCAAGTCTTCTACGAACATCTACTCAAACTTCGTGTTTGGACAGAATGCTTATGCCATGGCTGACATCGATGATGTAGCCACAGAGATGATCATCAAGCCTTTAGGATTTGGCGAGGATTATCTTGACCAAAGACAGACGATGGGTTGGAAGGCTCTTTATGGGGTCGGTATCATCGACGATGGCAAGATGGCTAACCTACGTGCAATTGCATCAACTTAAGGGAGGTATAGATGACCGCTTCTAACTTTAATGAAAACTACATGCGCTCCTATGCCGGACACTTTGAGTCTGATGGAGGCGCATACGATTTGGTGGTTCCTTTCGAGCCCCATTGCATCAAGCTGTACAACTACACGAAGTACGGTACTGACGGAACAAACGCTGAGTGCATCTGGTTTAAGGACTTTCCTGCGGCTGATGCCCTTGTAAAGGTTGTGATTGAAAACGATGGCGGATCTGACCGTCAGAGTTTGGATCTGTTGACCTCAAATGGTTTTACCACCAACAACACAGATGGTGGCGTAACAGATACTCATTTGGCAATCTCGGGTGCCACTCAGGCTAGTCCCTGTGTGATCACGACTGCGGCTCACGGTATCACTGTGGGAGAAAGAGTGAGATCCAGGATCACAAAGGTATTGGGGATGACAGAGCTCAATGATGTCTCTCGCAACCCGTACCTTGCCGAAGCTCTAAGCTCTACTACTCTTGCTTTGTATGACCTCAACGGTAATGCGATCGATAGTAGCGGTTTCACAGCTTACAGCTCAGGTGGTCAGTTCAACAACCTGAACAAGACAGGCGATGACAAGGTTCTTTACGATCCACCAGTCTATCGACTAACTCTTGGTACAGGTGTTGTAGGTGCCGACGGCGATGAGATCTATTTCGAGGTCTTTGGATACAACAAATATGAAGATTTGGGTGATATCGACGCCTAGATAAATTTCTAGAGGGGAAGGCAAGGAGGCCAACCCCTCATTTAACAATTTTATATGACGGGTTACCCCTCATATTAGATAGGAAACCCCTCATATAAATTAATAGCATGGAGGCTATATGCCACGAGGCAGACAAAAGAAAGATCAAACTCAGGTCTTGGACGATCAAACCCAGGTCCGAAGTTTGCCACAAAAAAACCAGCAGATTGTCAACGTTGAGGTAAAAGATGTCGTCGACCTTTCAGAGCTTCCACTTGAGACAATTGAGGATTATCAAAACTATGCCGTAGAGGCTAGAAAGCAAAGACGTCCAATAAGATTCATCCCTCACGATATGTACCCGATGCAAAGGGTGAAGTTTCGTCGTGTGGATAATCAGAAAGGATCACCTGCAAAGATCAGGTTCAGGTCAGGCAAGCACTTGCTTGATTACAAAGCAGAGATTGCAGACGGGGAAGTTTTAGACCTTCCAATCCCTGTGATCGAGTACATCAACAGCAGGCAGGTGGATCGTTACAAACAGGTAAAACACTCTGACGGCACATCAGATACTGTGTACAGCCATTCAGATCCCAGATTTTCATGCCAACCGCACTATGAGGGGTAATGTCTAAGACCTACGGTGATGCAAGAGATATTATGAGACGTGTGATCGGCCAAAACGATGGCGACGATCCTGACGCTACAGGCGATCTTTTGCTCACCTATTTAAGCGATTTTGTTTCGTTAATTATGGGCCAGGATATAAAGAGCGTGGACCTGTATTCCTGGTTCACCTTCAATACGGTAGCTAACCAGGATACATATGCATTCAAAGACCAGGGATTCACAAATATTTTTCCAAGAGCAAGGGCGGATGGCAACGACATGCGCTACTGGGAAAGCCCAGACAGGTTTTACGACATATGGCCAGACACGGTGGATACAACGAGCACAACAGGCCGTCCGACGGATATGCTTTTCTACAATAACGAGATTCTTTTACGCCCAGTACCTGATCAGGTGTATGAGATCAAACTTAAAGGCTACAAAGACCTTCCTGAAGTGAACGATGGTTCATCTGAACTACAACAAAGTTATTGGCTGAGGTACATAGCGTATGGAGCTGCCCTGGATTATCTGGCTGACTTTTCAGATTTTGAAACCTACGAGAAAGTATTTCCTGTCTACCAGCGTTACCGCTCCCTGGTACTGACAAGGACTGCTGTTCAACAATTAACTCAAAGGCCGCTGCCGGCCCTATAGGAGAGAGTAAAGAGATGACATGGCTTGGTAATGGCACTGTTGATGGTGATAAATCTGTAAAAGATAATAAACCCAGGATCAATGGGTCTTTTAAATATATAGAAGACACTATGAAAAATGATCACTTTTGGTCACCTGAAGGAAATTCAAACTTGGATGGTCATCATCAGTTCAACCAGATGCCGAAGTACGAGTCTGGAGGTAACCCTGCAGATCCTGCAATTGCCACCGATATGGACTTGGTCTACTACTCAAGGGAAAAGACTTCGACAGAAGCGCCTGACTTACAGACTGTAGAGCCTTTTGCCAAAATGAATGACGGTACCAACGATCAAATTATGCAGCTTGGTTGTAGGGCTATGGTGCAGTTCGATGGTAGATCTACTAATGGCAGTTGTACGATCAAATACTCACATAATGTTTCTTCTGTGACCCGCACAGCACAAGGCCAGTATACAATTAACTTTTCGACTGATTTGCCTACAGAAAACTACATCGTTCAGGGAAGCAATATGAGAGGTTCAACAGACGCGATCCTTGCTACTTCAGTACAAGGGGCAGCTTCTAAATCGAGTTCAATGACTAAGTCCCTAGTGAAAGTCTCTTTTGCGTCAACAGATGCAGGTGGACTAAGAGATCCCCTTGTTGGCATGATTAGTGTGATAGGAGGGTAGGTGGCACAGCCTTTTTCCATCTCTAACTTCCGAACGGGTTTAGATGAAGAGCTTCAGCCATGGCTAACGCCAGAGGACGCGTTTACAGAGCTTTTCGACGCATTCGTATATAGGGGTGTACTTCGTCCAAGGAGGGGGTTTAGAAGGTTTGCCACAGGCGGTGTAAGGGTTAACACACGCTATGACGACTCAAAGACACAGAGGTCAAGGTCAGAGAACTTCAATATCAGCACCAGCACAACTTTCAATGAGACGATGGCAAATACCCCATTGTCCAGGCGAACGATCACATTGACTGATGCATCCGGCGGTCCGTTGCAAATTACAATCGACCATAACGGGAATTTCTCAGGTGATGTCAACTTGGGTGGAACTAATTCAGTTGATTACGATACTGGTCAGATTCAAGCGGAATTCAATGCGGCAACAACAGACCCGATCACTGTAATCTATCAGACTGAAAGCGCCCAGCCTATCATGGGTATCTTCAACTTTATAAAAGAAGACGGCGAAAGAGAGCTGATCGTTTGTGATCAGGACGTGGTTAACAAATACAACGCGTCTCGCAACTACTTTGATGGACTGCCGTTTTCTTCAGCGTCGAGCTTAACGACGTTTACTGGAGATAAAACGAATTTCTTCTCTTCGACGATGTACTTCGGAAGGAATGGGTCAAACAAGCCTGTAACTCCAAGGCTGATCCTTACAAACAACATTGACAAGCCTGTGTTCTTTGATGATACAGGGGAGATAAAGGGGTATAACAACACTACAGACAACCCTGACTATAATGCTCCGGCTGATGGCGATATCAACAAAGCCCTTCATGTGTTCTATATTAACGAGAGGCTTTTATGGCTTTCTCCGACTCTTGGTAGCGTTCTTTTTCCAAGACGTCTTCTTTGGTCTGGTATCTTAGATAACTCTGGCAATGGAGATGACTACAACGCACCAAGTTCAGGGTTTTTAGATATATCAGACCAGGGGGTAATAAGGGCGGCCAAACAAGAGCACAATGAGATCACGATCTGGACGACAGAAAATATTTGGATGGTCTCGATCACAGCAGACGTTGATGAGCCTTTCCGTGTTCGTAAGATTGGCGCTTCTCAATTCAGAGGGTCTCAAGCTCCTTATTCCGGGGTCAATTGGTTTGGTGAAGCGATAGCCATCGGAAGACATGGGATAGTTTCATCAGATGGAAGGCAGG
The DNA here is from genome assembly GCA_964635295.1 of uncultured bacterium. Classification (GTDB taxonomy): domain Bacteria; phylum Chlamydiota; class Chlamydiia; order Chlamydiales; family Waddliaceae; genus Waddlia. Next base: position 59,117 of record CAZWOB010000001.1, on the reverse strand, counting down.
CATCTCGCATCGATGACAAGCTTCCAAAGTTTACTGAGGAAAGGGTCCAGCAAAACGACTTCAATCTCATCACAGGTGGTCTTGCGTTTGAGGATTCTCAATTCTGGTGGCCGTACCCTGATCCACTGGATGATCCTACGACATCATCTAGGATTTTAGTAAGAAATTTTGAAGAGCAGTCCTGGTCGATATTCCGCTACCCTTGCAACGTGGTAGGATACTTCAAGCGCACTGAAGAAATATCCTGGGACGACGTTCACTGCGATCCGACAGACCCGGACAACTGCAATGATCCGACATGGGCTGAATGGGATACGACAGAGGATGTCTGGGATGAGTTGTCCTGGCAAGATGATGCGTTTATTACCTTAGTTGGAGATGCAAACGGCATTGTCTACAATCTTGTAGAAGACGCCAATGACCAGCTGACACAGATCACTGGAGTTACACAGGCAAATGGCGCAGTTGTCACTGTTGAAGATGATTTGTTTGAGGTAGGTGATGTCGTTTTGATTGACGGCGTGTCAGGAGTTGAGGAAAACGGCGAGAGTGTGATCAATGACAAAGAGTTCACCGTCACAGCGGTTTCAGGAAATACGATCACGATAAACCTCGACAGCTCAAGCGCAAGCGCATATTCATCTGGTGGGTATGTGGTCAAAGGCTTTGAGTTTCTATCCAAGACAAAGCCTTTAAACCCCTTTGTAGAGCAAGGTAAGAAGGCAAGGCTTAAAAAGGTGCAGTTCTTTGTTAATGCTGATTCAGGAACGTTTGAAGTTGACTTCTTCACTGATCAAAATCCAGACCCCTGGAAAGAGAGTGTGACACTTAACACAACAGCTGAGATACCAGGTCAACAAAAGGTATGGAAAACGCTCACTGTGAACCAGGTGGCAAATTTCCATTCCATGAGGATAAGGCAAAAAGATACAGCAGTGAACGGTGCGTTTCATGAATTCAAGTTCTGGTTTGAGCCGGTTGGGAGGCTTGTGAGATGAGTTTCCTTTCTGAAGACTATAATTTCGGCAGGGAAATGGAGGAGAATGAGCCTCGCGTTGTCGAAACTTTAGATGAGATGTATCGAGACATAGCTGAAAATGCTAACACAAAACCTCGAATCGTTATCCGTGAAAGTGCAAATCCAGCATCATCGGATTACAGATATCCTGTGGGTACTTTTTGGCTTAACCAGAACACGAAAAAATTATATATTTTAGATTCTAAAAGCAATTCGACAACGGCCTCTTGGACGGCGTTGAATTAAGGAGACAAGGATGTCATTTTTTAGCAGTTTATTTGGTTCAGGACCATCCAACGAGCAGTTCAGCACACTTACACCAGAGCAGCAGCAACTCTTACAGCAATTAATATCGGGTATAGGTGGGCAAGGCCCTCTGTCTGGTCTTTTTGGGGTGGATCAGGAATCTTTTCAAAAGTCATTTGTAGATCCTGCGATGAACACTTTCAATAACAGGACAGCGCCTGCTATTCAACAGAGGTTTATTGCCTCGGGCGGCGCTAGAAGCTCAAGCGCTGAGGACACTCTCACACGCGCAGGAGCTGATGTTCAGGGACAGCTTAACCAAACGCTTGCAGGATTGATTAACCAGGCTCAGGGAAGAGCTATGCAGGGATTAGGGTTAGGACTAGGCACACAGGCTTTCCAAAACGTACAGGACCCGGGGTCTACAGGTTTATTTGGTGAACTATTTTCTGGTGTTGGTTCGGGTTTTGCAGCTCCTTTTGGAAATCAATTAGGTAAGAGCGCGGCAGGATTCTTTTCAAGGGGAGGAAATCAAGGTAGACGGGGACAAAGCAGATGACTATTCAGTTTAGACCAGAGCCAAGGCGTCCTTTTAAAGCTATAAGCGATAGTTTGTCACAAGGGATACAACAGGGTTTTCAACGCCGGCAGTCATCTGACATCCTTGATCAGGTGATTGGCAATGCAATGAATCAAGAAGGCGATTTGTTGAGCAATCTCCTCTCGGGCTTGCAGGGAAGCGGGGCATCTGTAGAAGAGGGATTAGAGGCAATCCAGAGGTTTGCGCCGTTAATTTCAGCTAACAACAAAAGCCTGGCAGACCAAAGGTCGATACTTGCTGAAAATGAAGAGCTAAACAGGATACAGAGAGGTACTGCCGGATCAATGCCTCAGGATCAAAGTGTGCCTGGTCAATCTGCCCCATCTATTGGTCAGCCAATACTTGAACAGATACAGCAAACTGGGATTGGTCAACGTTTACAGACTGAACAGGAACAAGTGGATCCTCTTGATCAATTTATAGACTCGAATCCACGTGTTAAGGGTACTTTGAATACAATAGATCGTCTTCAGCAGGATATTGAGGGGTTCAACTCACAGATTGATCAGATATCTGCAAATCCGCGCCTATCCGATAAGGCAAAAGACCGGAATCTGAAGATATTGGATTCCAGGATAAAGGATCGGGAAGAGAAGCTAAAGAACCTTAGGGATGTATCGCAAGAGGATAGAAAGGATCTGAGTGAAATCACTAAGACAGCCAGAAGGGCCAGGAATTTACAGCCAAAGATTGACCGGCTTGAACAGCTCATTCCTAAAATTTCTAAAGGACAACCTCTTACTGTTGCTGGAAGGGTTGTGAATCCATTTAAAGCAAGTGATCGGGCTCGTGTCAAAGAAGGGATCTTTACACCTGATGAACAAGAAGCGCAAGGTATCGTATTCGATGTGATTCGTGATCAATTCGAAACACTTCCAAGGATTAAAACAGAATTTGAAACGATATTAGATAGAAACATTTCCGTGCTTCAGACAGAAGAGGGGAATAGGCGTTTAGTTAACAACTTAAGGGCTGCAAATGACTTAGCAATAGACAGGGAAAAAACGAAAAACGAGCTTCTTGATAGAGGGGTTCCCGCTTCACAGGTAAATAGCATCTTAGACCAGGCAATGGAAGCCAGGGAACAATCTTTGATAGGTCAAATCAGATCTGATTTCTCACAAGATACAGGTAAGTTAAAGAATATTCTTTTTCCAAGGAGAGGTGGATGAGTCTACCAACTTTTTCGGCAATTGAGAGTGCTCAAAAAGACTTTAACAGTAAACAAATACTGGACTCTATTGCAGAAAATGCACCTGAATTTGGTGAGAGAATTAAAGAGGCAAGGAGCAATAACTTCTCCGATGATGATATTTTGAATATTTTAAAAGAAGATCGTCAGCGAGATACAGGAGAGGATATCATAGCAACTGCGGCGCCTGAACTGGCGTTTGGAGCGGTGACTTCTCCAACAGCTGCAGCAAGGGGCGCTCTTGGTGTAATGGATTTTGTTAAAGATCCTTTAAACGCTACTCGTCAGCTTTTAGGTTTTGAACCTTTAGACAGAAAGACACCCTTGGAATCGTTAGTAGGAAGAGATAGAGCGGGTCAAATTTTGGAGAGTACTGGTTTAAATCAGTTCGATGATTTCGTTTCCGGACTCTTTCAACCCGATCCTGGCACATTGTCTGGGTTTACAGACATTCCTGCAGTTGCACAGGGGCCAAACAGGGAAGAGTTGAGACAAAGCGTTGAACAGGCAACAGGATTGGATTTAACAGCTCAAACGCCAATAGGTAGGGTTGTCCAAGAGGGAACCGGACGTTTTGGAGAATCTTTCCCTTTATTTGGTGCAGGTGTAGGAAGACAGTTTGCTTTGGGAGGGGTAAGTGGTCAAGGACTCAGGGAAATGGATGCACCGGAAGGGGTTGCCAACGTAGCTGATTTGGCTTTAAGTCTAACTTCTTTCGAACCGGTAAAACCATCTGCATTAAAAAGAGATCCTGTAGGACCAGAAGCACCCAAGTTTAAGAAACAGCTTACAAAACAAAAGACAAGTCAATTAAGGAGCGCGATTAATCCTATCATTGAAGACGCTTCCGAACCTCTGGGGTTTTCTGTTAAAGATCGTGTGCAGACACCTAAGGTAAAGATTGAGCCTATATCTGATCAACAGTTAGCCAGACAGGTAATACAGGGTGAAGTACCTAGGCTTTTAGATCAGATAGACCCCATAAAAAGGACTAGAAAACAGTCCTTACAAACAATCAAAAATGGAATCGGCGAGCAATTCACCAGGCACAAAGCGGTTACATCAAACCTCTATAATAATGTTGATGCCATGATCGGAGAATCACTGATTAGATTGGATGATTATCTTACAGAGTCAGCCAGATTGGCTGATGAGATTGAGACTAGCGGTATCCCTTCTAGCGCTCAAAATTCCATCCGTCAACATTTCAGTGATCAACTTGAACTTTTTAATGAAGATGGATCAATCAGTGTTCGCAATGCGATCAAGTTGAAGCAAAATAGTAACAATTTCACAGATTTTGAGTTTCCTGATCTGCAGGCAAAGAAAACATATAAACGATTGGTCTCGCCGGTTAGAAACGCGGCTAAACAAGACTTGAACAACGCTATCAGGTCTCTTGACAGAGATGCCTTTATAGAGTTTAGGAAGGCTGAGAGGTCCCATCAGCAAGATGCTGAGACTTTCGGAAGGGATGTTGTCGTCAAGCTTCAAAGGGGTGAGTCTCCATTAAATATCATTGGTGACGTGACAAATCCGGCAGAGTTTGAGGCTCTTAAAAACGCGCTTCAGGTTAAAAATCAGGAAGGCTTTGCTCCACAAGTAAATACTTTAGAAAGACTGGTCCTTGAAGAGATAAACAACCGTACAACGACGCCAGGCAATCAAAGAATTACTGAGGATATCAGACCAAGTTTGTCTCAAAGGTCACAAGATGCTCTGGAATTCATAGAAAAGAAAAATGATCCATTAGTATCCAAACGTCCTGTATTGAAAAAAAGGGTTTTAGATTCTGTATTTGAAGCCTCTGAAACTGGTCAACTTCCTAAATTTGCCATTGAACTTGGGCAAACACCTCAGGGGTTGGGAATTGTCAGGGAAGCTCTAAGAGGAAGCGTCCAAGGCAGAAATGCCCTTCAATCTGTTGAAAGAGGGATTGTAAATTCAATTTATGATGGATTCTTAAGTAAAGATGGATTGATTGAATACCAAAAACTTAAAGAAGTTTTGAAAAATGACGATTTGATGCGTGTTCTTAGATCCATAGATGGAAATACCGCATTTAATACCCTGGCAGATATTGAATCTGTGGTTAAAGCTACGGACCAAAAAATACAGGATGCCTTTTCCAGAAAAGCATTTGCTGAGAAACAGAGAAAGGTAAAAGGAGCTGCTAAGGCACCAGAACCTGCTGAACCGGTATTTGAAGAAGATCCTGCTGGATGGTTAAGACACCATGGAAAAGAGGCAGTTTATGGTGCTGCCTTACTGAAAACACTAGGTATAGCACCTGCTATATTTAAAGGTGTGGTTGGGGCGCATGTTGTTTCCAAGCTTTTGCCCAGGCTCTTAAAGAATAAACGCATTTTATCCAGATTAAAATTCTTGAAGGCAAATCCCAGCCCAAAGGCAATGGAAACAACGATTTTACAACTCAATAAATTAATTGAAGAAGAGTTGAAAAATGATCAGGAGTAGTCAAGAAACAGCAAACAATAAAACATTCCTACAATCCCTAGAGGAAGGTAAAAGAATGTTAGAAAGGCGCAAAACAAGAAAAACTTTACGTTTTTCGCCTTACGCTTTGCAGTTTCTTCTTCTAATTGTTTTTTTCTTCGATCAATTGCGTTCATATTTTTATTGTACTAAAACTTAGTGTTTTAGAAAACTTAAATGAATTTCTTACTTCAAGGAGGAAGTAATGCCAAAGTACCCCAACAGAACAGCGATGGTAGAGCAGGCTAGAGAAACGAGAGCAGGGATAGCCAGATTCGCCACTGCAACCGAGGCTGTAGACGAGACAAGAGACGATGTTTACCTGTCTCCAAAGTCATTAACAACATATCTCGGTCAAGCAGGTTTCCTTCAACACGCTGATGTAACGCTTACTTCCGCTGAGGTAAAAGCCCTGCGCGCCACTCCTCAAACCCTCGTCGCTGCACAAGGTGCAGGATCTGCGATTAAGTTCATGGGAGCATTGCTTAAACTGAATTACGGAGGCTCAAACGCTTTTACAGAAAGTGCTGATAACCTTGCTATCAAGTATACCAATGGGTCTGGTGTAGCAGTCTCCGGTACAATTGAATCCACTAACTTCATCGATGCCACTGCCGACACCTACACCAACGGTGAGCCGGCATCAGATGCAATCGTAGCTGCCGCTTCAGCAGAAAACCAGGCGTTGGTATTGCACAATACCGGAGATGGCGAGATAGCCGGAAACGCTGCCAATGACAACACTGTTTCTGTTCGCGTTTACTACGTTGTTCAGTCAATTTAAGGGGGAGTAGATGGCTAGATTACCTATTTACGACCCAGCGAGATCATTTGATTCTACCAGTCTAACAGGAAGCTATCAGGACCTGGGATCTGTTCTTGAAAGCGCTGCATATGGTTTTGTGATTTTCAATGACTCAGATGTGTCTGTACAGAGCTCTTTCGATGATGGTGCGACAAATGGCCCTGTCATACCAGCTGGCGGATCTTTCTCAGACAACAGGGATAACTGGGACGGAAGGTCTGAAGACAGCAGGTACTGCCTACCTGGAGGGGCTCAGGTGCAGGTTAAGCAGGTGACGGGTGCAGGTACATCAGGGGATATTATCTTTAACGTGAAGAGGTTTTAATGGATGGAACGATAAGTGGAGGTTCTGGTCTATCTACGCCTGTGTCGGCAGATAATGGTGGTACGGGACAATCAAGTTATAACGCTGGAGATATTCTTTATGCTTCGGATTCTACTACTCTTTCTAAGCTAGCTGCCGGCTCTGACGGTGAGGTATTGAAGCTGGCTTCTGGAATTCCTTCGTGGGCGGCAGAGAGTGGGGGTACTATTCCTGATAAGGTGTACTATTATAAGGCATCTGATTTCGACGCTTTAGAGACAAACTTTGCTCCTTTAAATCAGGATAATGGTTCAACTTCCCGGATATTATCCAGAGCTTTTAATGACACAATTGAGGAGTTCGTGAATTTTTCTTTCAAAGCACCATCGGATATTGACACTTCAGGAACAGTAACGTTTCGGGTTTGGATGTATGCGGCGACTGCTGTGGCTTCCCGATTTGTACAACTTGCCTTCGATCACAGAGCGGTAGATAATTCCGAATCATGGGACGGTTCTTACACAAGTGTTGATTCGGGGGATCTTGCAATTGACGGGACGCAAGATGATATTACAGAGGCGACATGGACAGAAACGGTCAGCAATCTTGGATGGTCGGCTGATGATTTCGTGATGGCTAGATTGTCACGAATAGCACCTTCAGGTACTAACCTGAATGGTGATTTATACGTAGTGGGTTTTTCAGTAGAGATACCGAGGGCATAATGGGGTGTAGCAGATACATCGCTAATTCGATTGGATCGCCGAACATCAATTTCGGTTCGGATTCTATTCTAACGAATATTTTTTCTGGTGGAGGAACCGTTTGTTTCTGGGCTAGGCCAACGGCATCATCCGGATATTACTTTGAAAAAAACAATGGGTGGAACTTTTCTTACACGGTTACTGGAACTGACAGGGTTTTTTTCGTTCAAGAATTTAGTGGCACAAATTATTTCGATCAAGCTGATGTTTCATTGACAAATGTATGGGGATACTTCTCTTTTGTTTACGACTCAAGCTCAACATCAAATAGGGTGTTGCTGTATTATAATGGGAATCTTTTAACCAACTCCCTGCAAACTGCACCAACAGGTTCAAGCAGTAGCGATTCAGGAAATGATCTAATTTTTGTAAATAATGCTTCTTTGAATGACAACGCACTTGGTTACTTTTGTTACCCACAAATTTGGGATCGGCAATTAAGTCAGTCAGAAATTGTTGAAACGATGCATAAGCCTGGAAGTGTAAGGGAAAATCTTATTGGTTTCTGGTCATGCATTGGTGATTCACCTGAGAGAGATTTGAGCGGAAATGGAAATAACGGAACTGTAACCTTTACAAATGTCCGAACTGATGATGGTCCACCGATAAGGAGTTTTTAAGGATGCCTAAGCCGAATAATTTTAACAGACAGGCGAATCAGAGATTAGAAAAGTTTACTTGTCCTTATGTCAATGTCTCAAGAGCTCCCTTGTCGACAGACATCAAAGATCCAAGGACAGCGAAATACTATGAGAGGCCTCACTTTTGGAGAGTAGGAAAAAACCCTACAGACAGCTCAACAGAGGGCGACCTTTATTATCTGGCGGACATCACGTCTAATTCTGCTGACTGGAAGCTCATATCTACGTCGACTAGTCCAGGTGGTACAGTATCATCTATAACAGGAGACTCCGGTGGTGCTGTTGGTCCGACTGGCGGTACGATTACGTTCAATGGTAAGACTGTAGCCAATGCAACCAACTCAAAAGCCCTGCATTTTAAAGGAACGCCAGGATCTAGCCTGCAAGACGGGGAAATACAGATCAGCACAACGGTGACTCCAACGCCAGGAGACGCTTCCCAAGCTGGGATCTGCTCATTCAATGAGAACCAGTTCCAACAGGATGCAACTTCAGGAATGGTGTCTTTGAAAGGAAGCACGGTAAACCCACCCATTGCATCCTTTACCCTGGATGATACAAACACTGCAACAGCTGATGCGAATGGCGACATCGATCTTACAGGAAGCGTGGTCGATAATGGAACCAACTCCAAACCTTTGTTTTCAGCAAGAAATCCTTCGACAGACGACATCGATTTACAGTTGCAGGTGGCGGGAAGCTCCTCTTCTGCTCCAGGGAATAAGGATGCTGTTGGACTTGTACAGCTCGACTCCAATTTCTTCAATGTTAACTCAGATGGATGGGTAACTCCTGCTGGGGGAGCTAGTGCCGGTTTCGTATGGGATGAGGAGACGGGTACTTCCAGGACTCTGGTAGCCAATGAAGGTATTTTTGCAAATAACGCAGGAACAGTCACTTTAACGCTTCCTGTATCGTGTAACATTAATGACGCCTTCGCTGCATACCAGGAAGGCGCTGGCAAGGTCAGAATCGCTCAAAATGCGTCTCAGCAAATACGGTTCGGTAACACGGCTTCTACATCTGGAGCCGGGGGTTATATCGAATCGTTAAATCAAGGGGATAGCGTGGTCATCGTTTGTGTTGATGCAAACAGATTTAGAGTAATTAATTCAGTAGGGAGTTGGACGGTAGCATGACGATAAACAGTATGAATATCACTGGTGAAGGGCTTCAAATCTTCGATCCATCCGACGGAAGTTTTACCCCTATTGACCTGACGACGAAAGGTGATTTGTTAGTTTACGATGGATCGGCTTATCAACGCATTGGTGTGGGAAGTAACGATCAGGTCTTAACAGCTGACAGCGGGGAATCGACTGGATTGAAGTGGGCAACAAATGCGGCTGGTTCTGGGGCGTGGACTTTCATTTCTTCGACTACAGCATCAAACGATGCTACGATTGAATTTACGGATTTAGATTCGAGCTATATCCAATACCAATGGGTGATAACAGATTTAGTTCCGGAAACTGATGAAGTTGAGTTTAGAATTCGTACTTCCAGCGACAATGGATCAACTTTTGATTCAGGTGCTTCAAATTATGACTATGGATATATCTATCAATCAGCCAATAGCAGTAGTAATATTAATGGTTTTGCTGGAGGATTTACTTATATTAGACTATTAGCTGGTACTGAGTTAGGAAGCGACACAAATGAAAGTGGAAATATTATTTTAGATTTGTTTAACCCATCAGGGTCAGGATATACAATGATGACGGCCAGGGCAACTTATATGAACTATGTTGATCAATTGGTAAACAATCGAAGTGCAGGGGCTAGACTGGCGGCAGAAGCTGTGGATGCTATCCAGTTCTTTATGAGCAGCGGAAACATTGAGTCAGGAACATTCCGTTTATACGGTTTAACCCCATCGTAGGTCAATCATGGTTTTATATAAGCAAGTAAATGGCAGGAAAGTAGAATTAACCCTTCAAGAGGAACAGGCTGTCAGAGATGAATGGGCAGCCAACGAAGCCATACAGCAACAAGCAGAACAGGAAGAGCAGGCTAGGCAGGCCTTAATGAATTCTGCACGGGATAAGATCGCAAGCTCCGCATCGATGTCAGATGACGAAAAACAAGCTTATTTCAATGGGACCTATTGATCTTGGACGGACCTTTATTTTTCATCTTCAGAAGACGCAACGAATCGTTCATCTACGATCTAACTTATATCAGAGAAGGTTTAAGAGAAGTGGGGCTTTCAGATGTTTACTTCATGGATGAATAATTACATAGGATATGAAATGTTCTACAAATACAAGGATGTACTTATGAAACTTGCGTTATCAATGCTGTTTGTCGGGATGTGCTTCGGCGCTTGCTCGGTGATCAATGACAAGCTTGGCCTTCAGGATGATCACCCCCTTGAAGAGGCTATGGAGGATGTTATCGAGCATCACACTGGAATAGATATTGACCTGACACCGGAAGACGGTTAAGCTGAAGATCTCATTTCCGATTCTTATTTAAAAGTGTTTTCAGGGAGTCTGTAAAGGCTCCTTTTCTTTTTCCATAATCTCAGAAATTTGTTTGGCCAGATATTTTGTTTCTGAAATAGCAAAATCGAAATCCCTGTACTCTTTAGGGAAAATCTCGCCACCCATGAGCGCAAACATTTTTTCCTCATTGTTAGAGGGCGATATATCGAAAGCGTGGTTGCAGTCAAAGCCAATACAAAATGATTCTTCTTCATTGAACAAATTAAGGCGAGGACCTTCCCAAGTAATCCCGCCATGCACCTCGCAGTCAGCAAATTTACTCTTCATCGACTCATCAACCTCAACATATCCACACCAAACTCCTCCAACAATGAGGTCATCGCTAATAATCTTCCCATTTCGGATCACACGGCAATTTAATCCGTGAGATACAAACTCAGCTGCATCTGGTTCATCCACCCATTGGCCCGGACCCCAAGCCCTTAGTTTTTGCTCTTTAGTAATTAATGTTCTTGTTTTCACTTCACCTCTTTCAATAGCATCTGGCGCAGGTTGTCATTTTCCTTCTCAAGACGGATAACAATCTTCATCAGATCGTTGACCATCCCAAAAAGCTTACGCCGGCTTTTATCCTGGCTAGCTTTCAAAGCATCCACTTTCTGAAACAATTCATCCCTAAGCTTTTCATCATATGACCTGGTGTCGAATAGATCGTACTGCTCGATTGCAAGCGCCATAAAGTTTCTCCCCATAAATGAGAAAAAATATAGCGGAAGAACAGGTTTTCTCCCACACTAAGGAATTTCTATACATCCAATTCAACACGTATTGGCTTGTTTACCGGTTCGTACCTTTCATTCATGATTGAGCAGTTTACTAGCGTGACATCATGATCAATGCCCTTTAAATCTAAACGACCGTGTCCTTCATGGATATGGCCAAAAACATGCAATCTCGGCTGTACCCGTCTCAGGGCTCCCCAAAGATTTTCACATCCTACATGATCGCCTTTAACAGTTTCGTCTAGGCGACCATAAGGGGGGCCATGTGTGATCAAGATGTCTGTATCATCTGGGATCAAATCCCACTTCTCTTTGATCTGCGCACCTCGATCCAGCATGAAGTGCCAGTTATAGAAGGTCGGTGTCCAGGGGCTACCCCAGATCTTTATTCCAGCGAATTCCGTGCCTGAATCACAAAGATAAACACCAGCACTAAAATAACGCTGATCCGGCCTGATCTTCTGTAAATGCCTGTCTTGATTCCCTCCAATTATGACTACCTTCGAATAGCATTGTTTGCAAAGCCATGAGTTAAATTCTTTGTATTCAGACTCTTTCCCGTATGCTACAAGGTCACCTGCAATGATGAGCAGATCGCCGCCATCGAGTTTAGGATAGTCCCCATGTAAATCTGATATGCAGTCAATAATCATGTAAAAGATACCCTCGCTCTCATTTCAACAGGTCCCCGATATTGATCCAGGTCAATTCCCTGTAATTCAGGGATGGCATCATACCTCACCCGCCCCTTTTGGTAATAGTGAGTAAGCTTTAACCCGAATGACTGAATGGAGTTGCCCTCAGAAGCGTCGATCAGCTTTTTTCTAAGCTCTTTCTCCAACTTGTCAGCCTGTTTCTTCATTGCATTAGCTTCCATGTACTCCGATACCAAGGCCTTCATTGTCTCATTCTCTAATACCAGGTGCGATTGATCCGGAGCGTCAAACTCTCTCATTCTACGATAGAAGTCCTCTTCCATCTCCATCATTTCACAGATGAAAGCATCGTCACGCTCGACCTCTACCAATGCCCCATCCGATCCGTCATAAGTAAAGTAGTAGCTCCAGTCGTTTCCAGTTACCGCCAATTGGTGTTGGATCTGCGCATGGTAGTAGGCCGGCAGCTCTCCAGCCTTAGCCATCTCATGCGTCTTGTTGTTGGGGCATTTGATCTCAAGTTGAAACTCTCCGTTATCAGACAATCCGTCAAGCGATGCCATCATCCAGGATGTTTGATCGCTTTCGACAACGGCCGGAGTCATCTTGATATTGGTGTACTCCTCAAACTTTTCCCTGGCTTCGTCCTCAAGCGCCATTCCGCGCTTCATGGCGGCATTTAACTGTACAGGAGGCTCTAACCCAAGCTTACGCTTCCATAGCGTGTATGGGCTTGTAAACGGGTTCTTACCGGTAATGACGCTAGCGTCTGTGGCTGTGATCTTTTCATTACGCATATTCAGCCATGCGTCGGAGCCTTGTTCTAATTGTATGAGTCTCATATGTATTCCTTTTTATTAGAGCGGGGCAGAGAGCTACCCCGCATTGTTAGACTAAAACGGCACGCTTTCCTTGGGCGCCATTTCTTTTTCCAAACGCTCCTTAGCGTGCAGCTTTACAGACTTCAAGATCGCATCAAACTTTGATGCCGGTATCTCTGAGAGGTCTGAAATGCCAAACATTTGGCTCACATTCTTTTTAACCTTCACCCTGTAGTCATCGTCATCGCCTATAAGCTCTCTTAACTCCTTAAGCTGGGCAGAGGATATGCAATCCTCTTTAGGTGCCTCAGACTCGCTAAAAACGCCGTCAGTGTATTCCTCCCATGGACCGTAGGGGTCATCGCCGCTAAACAGCGCATCGAGGTTGCAACGGTTCTCATTGAACGCCTCAACCACATGATCAGCCACAGGTTTCCTAGGCAGGGGAGTCACCTGGTACTTAGTCTTCAGATCCTTTCCGGAACGGTGGATCTTAACATCGTAGAAAAAGGGAGCGCCCCAGTCGCTATCCTTGGATAGCTTCTCAAGATCGCGTCTCACAGAGGCCTGTGTCACTTGCAAGATCTGGATTCTTTCCTCAGCGTAATTCCAGACAATGAACGCCCAGAAATGCTTGCCAGGACGCGCAGGGTCATACCAGCTGTCTGGCTTGTCCTCATATCTGTAGCGGACAGGGCGCCTGTCCACCCACTCTTCCCATCCAAGGACAGGGGAGGAGAGGATGCGAATCCTGTTCTCTCCATCCTGTATTTTCATATAGCTTCCTGCTGTACGAGGTGCCTCGTAATCGTGTGGTAAAAATGCTGTACTCATGTACGTCTCCTTTCGTATTATTGTACCGTGTAAAATGTATCTATTTGGACCGCCTCGAGCGGTCTTTCTTTCATAGCCAGATACTGAAGGTGTTCCTTCAAGTGATCAAGCCAGGTTGTGCAAAAAGTGTCATCTGTATACTTCCCGGCCCTTTCAGCCAGGAAGTAGAGGTATTCAAGGTCCGCGTTATCCATTGACAACCGCCAAAAGTGGTTCGGATCTTGTAATCTTAAACTCGGTATTGACCATTCTGGAAAGGTCAGGGGAAAAATCCATTCTGCCCGCCAGGTCTTCCACAGCGTCTACCATGGCTTCTACATCGCCGGTAATAAAAATGGCCTCGTATATCTTTTGAAGCTCATCCTTGCAGCCGTCTATATCGACCATTTCGCTTTCATGGTGCCAGCCCTCACTGAAATCTATGTATGTACCGTTGTATTTTTTCATGATAACCTCCGTGTTATTATGCTAAGTATTCGTGTAATTTTTTAGGTGTAGGCTTTCCAGCCTGAATCGATCCTAGGCAAACCAAGGAACCGGCATCCTTAACAAACAGATCCCAGTACTTGGAAGCTTTTTCGGCGTAGTACTCTTTGCCTTCGGTATCGAAAAACTTCATCTCTGTTGGCCTGGTGGCGAAATTCTTAAATGGCTTCATTTGAACCTCCTTGTCTTAAAGTGTTACCTATATTGTGACACATCATAACATTAACCGCAACATAAAATGAGACACTTGAAAAGATAACGAATAGAGTGTTAACATTTATGCAACAGGTAGATGAAATGAAACTGAATGAATGGCTTGAGGCCAACAACAACAACAGAGCGCAATTTTGTAGAGACCTAGGGATTTCACGTGCCCATTTATACAGGATACTTAATGGTGAAAATTCACCTGGTCCCAAGCTCGCAGAAAAAATCGAAAAAGCCACAGACGGCCAGGTAACCGTCATGGAGCTTTTATTTCCGGAAAGATTCAAGTAGCCCATTACAGACCCTCTTCCAGAATCATAGCATGAATCTTGGCCTTAGCGTCCTCTTCAGATGAAGCAAAGCCGCCAATGGTGTAATCCTCCGGATCTTCATCCTCATGGATGAAGTGGTAGTTAAATTGAGTTCCAGGAGCGATGCCTATGTAATCTATATAAAACCCCTTGTACTTCATTCTTCCCCCCTTCCTTGGAGGTCTTTCTTAGCCTGCACAAGAAATGCCTGATAAGCTCTATCAGCTTCCCTGATCGTCTCCAAAAGCTGCCCTTCCTTGTAGCAATACTCCCAGAATTCGCAGATCTTTTTTACCTCTTCAAAAGAAATCTTTCTATCTAAAATGTAGATTAAATCATCGCTGTTTAAGCCGTAGTGGCCTGCCAGCGTTTCCCATGTTTGTTTTGTCATGTTTAGCCTCTCAGTTTATTTATCAAAATGATTACACATGTAACCTTTAAGATCAATCAAAAAGATAACACTTGAAAACAAAAAGATTTTATATGTATTCTTAAAACATACAAAAGAGGCACCAATGAACCTGGACGAATATCTTTGGAGAAACAAAATCACAAAACAGGATTTTGCCAATCAAATAGGAATATCAAGAGGGCATATCCACCAGCTGATTAATGGAACTAGAAGCCCCAGCGCAAAACTAGCCAAGAAAATAGAAGAGGCGACAGGGGGAGAGGTAACTAAGGAGGAACTATTGTTTCCGGAGGATTACGAATGAAGAAGAAAACTCACCAAAACAGGCCGAAAAAGTTATCGGTTATGCAAAAATCACCTCCCACATATGAGAAGGACTTTTATGGATGGACGCGCTTACAAGCTAATCTTTTGAAGAACCAGGAGTTTGAAAAAATGGACATAGATCATTTGATAGAGGAGATTGAGTCGTTGGGTAATTCTGAGGAACGTGCATTAGAGAGCCACATATCAAACTTATTCATGCACTTGCTGAAGATCAAATACCAGCCAGCAATGCATACTAGATCATGGGATAACTCCGTTAAGAACGCATCTTTTCAGTCAGAAAAAATACTGAAGAAAAATCCAGGTCTTAAACCTAAATTAAAAGAAATCACCAAGGATGCGTATTATTCAGCTAGATTAAAAGCTTCTTCAGAAACAGGTTTAGAGACTGACATATTTCCCAAGAAATGCCCCTTCAAAATAGCTGAAATAATTAAAATTTGATGAAAAATAAATATCGTTCAATTGATGATCTACTGGAAGACTATCTTCACGATCCTGAATTCGCTATGAGCTTTCTTAACCAAGCTCTAGAAGATGAAGATGTTGATGCTCTTAAAGTTTCTCTCAAAGACATTATACGCGTACATGGAAACGTATCCAATCTAGCAAAAGAGGCGCACATAAGCAGGGGAACCATTTACAATGTTATAAACGGAAGAGGTCAAATGGAGATAGGTACAGTCTTAAAGCTAATCCATGCCCCTGGATACAACCTAACAGTGTCCAAAAGAGAGCAAACCGCGTAACTAAACACACATTAATTTAAATATTTTCACCTTGTTAATAACTACCAAAACATGTTAAAACCTTGGCATGAATATCGAGGTCGTAGAATTTTATCCTTGTTCCGATCCTGTCGCATCCCATGCCGGCAAACATACTAATTTTATTGGAACGCTGCATATTTATCTCTGCGATCTCGATATTGATTTAAGGGGGCTTCCCGTCTTTAAAAAGGGCAAGCGCATCTTCATACAGATGCCGAATAAAAACGCCGTCGACCCAGATACAAAAGAAAAAGTGAAATTCCCCATCTTTAACTTCGCTAATCACGCGAAGCAGCAAGAGCTTGTCAGAGCAATTGTGAAAGAAGCAGTACCCTTCATTCAGAAGACCTACGTTCCTCCAAAGAAGGCGGCCTCAGGCGCACCCTTTCGAACTCTACGTCGTATCCCAGCATCAAAATAATCTGAAGCATATCTTCCGTCAGACTCTTTGTCTTTGTCAACCTGCAAAACAACTGCGCCGACTCATTTTTCGGGTAATATTTTAATTTACCCCATGAAAAACGTTCTCTAACTATTATTTTATCATCCATTGAACACCCCTATAAATAAAGTGGATTATGTTAATATAAAAATAATGTATTAATCAACCTTAAACAAATATTATGAGTAATTTAAAAAATTGGATGATTAAAAAAAACAAAGGACCAATAAAATTATCTAAACAACTCGGCATGGATTTATTGCAATTATGGACAATATTCAGCCACATAAGAAAGCCCAAAGCCTGGGAAGCTAAACGTATTAGCGATTTCACTTTGGGACAGGTTAGCGTCCTGGACCTATACAAGGACTTTGAAGAGTTTCAGAAAAAAACACCTTGCCAGAAATTAAAGAAATTACGCAGAATCCCTAAAAATTAGTATGGAAGGCATGGGATCTTCCCATACAAACACAGATAAAGATCCCGTGCTTTTCATGACATTTATGTAGAAGAGCCTGAAGTGCAGTTATTTTTGCTTCAAAAAGCAACATAACATACATTATCAGACGTTGACCTGATGTGTCCCCCTGTGTTATAATGTTGATATGAAATAGGATAGATTATGAATGTCTCAGGTTCTCAACCAATCATCCCAAGTCATACAGAAGAACACTCTTCATCATCTTCAACTTCTGAAACTGGAAAAGAATTGCGGGTTTTTGACGATAGAGTTGCCGCAAGCTCTTCCTCCAGCTCCGGCCATGAACCGATCCACGGAGAAGTTGTCTTGCTCATCGGGACTTCTACTGCCGGTAAGTCTTCGATCATTTCAGGATTGATCCAACATGAGTCCAGGTTTCTGGAAACGGGTGTCGACCAAGCTGGTGTCAGAATTCTATTGGAATTCTTTGAAAAACATCACCCTGATGAAATGCAGCATTTCAAGGAAATTCTCGATATTAATGAACCTGGGTTGATCCTGGATATGATTGTTGGCGGCCTTCCTCCAACATTTAATAACAAAGCAACCCCCTCCGATAAAGAACAATTTTCGCAAGAAGTTCAAAAGATGAAAGCGACCTATGACAATTATTTTCCTCCCGACTCTGATGGACCCTGGGCGATGTTGGAAAATATGATGTTGGACGAAGTGCTGCTGCATGCGAAGAGCGGAACTCCAGTTATTTTTGATGCTTTAAAAACAGATTCCATTGCGACTCACGTACTATTTAGAGATCCAGCTGTAAAGCCTAAGATCGTGCTCGTCTACTGCCCTTTTCAGGATCTATCTGCCCGTGTGATCAATCGTAATAAAGAAGCTGTCGCTTCAGGCAACCCGGGAGATGTGCGCGCAGGCGTGTTTCCACTAGAACAATTTGCCGCTCTGTTCAAGCCAAAAGAATCTGATGAGGATCCTGTCATCCAAACCATTTCTAAAAAAGATGCTGAGGAAGCGGTTGGAACTCTCTTTGATCTCAGTGTGCAATTTCAAAAAGATCATTCCCCTATTCGGCTTGAGGGCAAAGACCTGCTTAAGGAAAGAGAAACTAAAATCCAGGCTATATTGTCCAAGCTGGGTTTTGAGCAGGATGATCCCCCGGATAAGGTGTCTGAGCTTACCCCTCGTTTCAATGGATATAACATCATAATCAATACATCCGCCCCCGGAGTCTCCAGAGAAGAGAGCGTTCAGCGTTCTGTCGAGCAAATTTTGTTCGATAAATAATTTTTTCTTCAAAAAAGTTCACAAGAAATTTTTCAGATGCTACACATTAACATGCTTTACGTTACAACATGGAGTATGCAATGAAAAAACATCTATTATTAACTTTTTTAACCCTATTTGCCTGCTTGGACTTGTCTGCCAGCTCTTTTTCAAAGGTAGATTCGCTCTATTTTGATCTACAGGCCGCTTTGGACAATTCCCAAGACCCTGCGCAGATCATCAACGACATCATTGAGGAACAGAACAAGGCAATTGGCGATGCAGATCTCGCACTTTGCGCAATCCTACAGGCCCAACCGTTGATTTTAGCCGGTAAAGGAGAATCTCTTGCTTTACAAGCTCTCGGTTATAATTCCCTTTACTTATTCGATAATGACCGTAAAAGCCTTGGAGACGGTGTCGTCAATTATTTCACTCAACTAAAGGTGGGATATCATACCCAAAATGCATTGATTAATATCGGTCCTCAAGCCGCACTCGGTTTTTGGTTCAACAACTTACGTCCCTCGTTGATCAACGCTGGCCTCCAAGCTCCTACGGAACCTGCAGGACCTGAGTATAACTACGACGTGATCACATTGATTGACTACAATGTTAATCTTTTGAGAGATCTTGACTCCGATAATTTCTTTGACTTGATTGCCATTCAAGCCCTAATGGCGGTTAACCAACAATCGCACCAGGCAGCAGTCAGCTTCACAGGGCAAGGTATTGACCTAGTTGATAACTTTTCATCAATTGTTCAATCACTTAATGATGAGAAGAGCGGAGTGAGCGATCCTTCTGTTATTGATGCGCTACTCGCAGCTCTTCCCGATAGCGATACTGCAAACACTTTCCTGTCGATCCAAAACGTTTATGAATTGCTTGCAGATTATGTTGATGCCAATGGTTTATCTGATAAAGATGGCTATATTGAACTTTATGATCAATTGCGCCCTCTTTTGATACTGGCCAGTCAGTAATCTTTCTCTTTTATTTCCGAGCCCCGATTAGAGGCTCGGAAATTCTATTATATTGAATACAAATTAGTTATCATTTTATAATAAATAAAGGATGTTCTATTGCTTTTGAATGAAATATCTTCATTCTTTTGTATTTATTAATAATAAAAAAGGAGGAGTTTATGCTAAAAAATATCATAATTTGCTTACTGCTAGTACTTGGGTGCTTAGATCTGTCTGCAAGTGCTTTTTCTAAGGTAGATTCGCTCTATTTTGAGCTGGAAACAGTGCTGAATAATTCACAAGATACAGAATCCATCGTAAATGAAATTGTTCAAGAACAAAATTCAGCCATTGGGCATGCTGATGTGGCGCTAAACGCGATCTTACAAGCGCAACTGCTAATTCTTGGTGGAAAATCTGAAGCGCTTGCTCTTGAACTTCTCGGGCATCATTCATTGTATATGTATGATAACGACCGTAAAACTCTCGGAGATGGCGCGGTTAATTACTTTACGGTATTAAAAACTTCATATCAGGCGCAAAATG
The DNA here is from genome assembly GCA_964635295.1 of uncultured bacterium. Lineage (GTDB taxonomy): Bacteria > Chlamydiota > Chlamydiia > Chlamydiales > Waddliaceae > Waddlia. Next base: position 39,336 of record CAZWOB010000001.1, on the reverse strand, counting down.
CCTTATTACTTATCAGTCCCGAACAAGCCCTTGCAAATTGGTTCAATCAACTTCGCCCATTATTAAGAGATGCAGGTTTAAATGCTCCAACTGATCCTGCGGGTCCCGAATATAACTATGATATGCTCACTTTGATTGACTACAATGTGGAATTATTGAGAGATTTAGATTCAGGAAAGTTGTTGGACAAAATTCTTATTAATACATTAATGACATCCAATCAGCAATCTCAACAAATGGCGGTCAATTTAACGGGGCAAGGTATACAGTTTGTGAATAATTTTTCATCAGTTGTCCAAGCTCTAAATGATGAAAAAAATGAAGTTGACGATCCATCTGTTATCGATGCTGTTCTTGCAGCAGTGCCTGACTCAGACACTGAAAATACATTTACGACAATACAAGGTGTTTATCAATCCCTTGCAGATTATGTCGATCAAAACGGCACTTCTGATAAAGATGGCTATATTGAACTGTACGACCAATTACGTCCTTATTTAATCCAGGCCAGCCAATAACCTCTCACCATTTGTATTTCCGGGTCATTTTTGTGGCTCGGAAATTTTATCTTATTGTGTATTAATTATTTATTGATATATAATGAAAGTAGAGGAATAGAGAAACGAATAAAACAATCCATAACATTTAAATCTCTCATTTGGGGATTAGCAATCTCCTAAAATACATATCATATACGGAGGAAATATGTTTAAGTATCTAGATGTTATCGCTGCTGTTTTATTGGTGATTGGAGGGCTCAATTGGGGTCTATTCGCTTTCTTCGATACAAATCTGGTATCCATGTTGTTTGAAGGAACAATCTTTTCCAAAATTACCTATGGCTTAATTGCTCTTTCAGCAATTTATCAGGTTTTCACGTGGAAGCAGATCCAAACACGCTGGCAAACATAGCAAAAAAGAGTCGTTTGTAACTTTTAATTACGCTGACTGATATTTCAACTTATCATCAGATAAGAGAATGACATAGGATATTTTTATGTCAAAATAAGTGAAAAATATCAAATTAATCATTGTGATTAAATTCATATCAATGGCAAATACATTTATAAATTTTTTTTCTAAACCTAGGAGAGAAGATGATGAAATGTATTTGCCGCTCATTTTTATGGATACTCGTATTTGCCGCCTGTTGCAGATTGGAAGCGCTTCCAGGCGATATTCCCAAATTTATTCCGTCTGACAATGTCCAACGGTTCGATTCGGTCCTCCCCCACTCGCAAGATCCGACCGCAAGCCTTCTTGCATTGGATTGGAACATAACATTTCGGAAGTTTTTCGATTACATAGGCCCAATTGATGGGAACATGTTCGTCCAACAACAAATGATCGATGATGGGTCAGGCTGGTCTCAGCTCGATTATCAAAATATTACAGAACGTCATGTGACTTACTTTGTCCCTGACACTCATGGAAGGGTCAGTCAGCAGCATGAGTATTTTTTTGATCCGCAAACCTTTGAAAGCATGCGACTGAAACGGATCGATTATTCTTATGATTTTGAAGGTAAAATCAGCCGAGAGACCGTGTTTGATTCTAATGAAGAATTCCAGTACATGAAGCTCTATTACTATTCAAGCGATGGTAAATTATGGCAATCTGCGGATCCCTTGCAACGTGTCACAGAGTATAGCTATGATGACGAAGCGATGATCATCAAACCATATGGATCACTGTACGATGCGCGTCTCCTTTACAATGACGAAGGTTTACTCGCAGAAGAGCAGTTTATCTACTCCGACCATGTCGTTTCCTACAACTACTCTTATAATAATGAGGGGCATCTAATCAGAGTTGACACTCCTAAAGGAGGATCTATTTTCATAGAAAGGGATGCATATCAACGGGAAACTCGCAGAATCTATCCTGATGGAAGTACAATTGAATTCGTTTATGACGATTTTGGACGTCCTGTCCAGGAAACTTCGATAGATAACCAAGGGAGCGTTACCGCACAATACCATCGAGAATATCGAGGTTTTCGTGTCGTTAGTGAAACAGACCTCAATGGTGTCGCTACAGATTATACGTATGATGCGGGTGGACGGGAGACTTCCCGTTCTGTTAATGGAATTGTTACGATGTCGACCTATGATTCCCTGGGCCGCTTGAATGCGGAGACCGACAGTAATGGTTTCCGCAGAGAATTCGACCATGACTTTTTAGATCGTGTCGTCGCGATCAGGTCTTTTGATGCCGAAGGTGAATTGATTTCAGAGGAACTCTTCAATTATCCGATCGAGCCCCCCAAACAGTTTGAAGAATGGGTCTACAGCCACGATTTGGAGACCGAGGAAGAACAGGACGATCTTCTTGCAGTGCCCGATGAACTGATCTGGATGCAGCAGTCTGTACATGAACAGGTGAACGCTTATCGGGTCAGCAAAGGTCTGCCTCCCCTTCAACTCGATCCCTTTCTCACTTCTCTATGCCAGGAGCATTGCCTGGCAATGGCTTCCGGCGCTGTTCCACCAGGGCACGAAGGGATCGAAGAGAGGGCGCAGCAAGCGCGCGACTATTACAACGGCACGACAAATTTTGGTGAAAACGTCGCTCTGAATATGGGGTTCTTTGATCCTCCTGCAACCGCTGTCGAGGGATGGATCGAGAGTGGGGGACATGAGAGACAGATGGTGGGAAGCTTTGAGCTTACAGGTATTGGTGTCGCTGTCAGCGGCGGAACCTACTTCTTTACTCAAATATTCGTAAGTCCAAAGTAATTAATTCAAAGAGGGCGGATACATTCCGCCCTCGCCATACGATGTCATCATCATCCACTGTTTGAAAGGTTGCGTTTTAGTTGGTGGAATTGCCTGGATGATGCGAAAGAGTCCTTCCTTGTTCGAACAGTTGAGCTTTTGTCGTCCGCCATTGGTTTCAATTGGCAAAGAAACCACTAGATGATCCCATTTTTCCCGAAGTTCCCGATCCCTTTTCCTCATTTTTTTTATGTAGTCTTTAACGTCTGCAGCTGAAGAGATCACTTGCACGACATCTCGCACCACATACCACCATTCCCCGTTATAATGCGTCTTCCGAATTTCCTGTCCTTCGAAAAATGTAATTGATGTCGTCTCCATCAGAATTGTCCAGGATAAAATATATGATTGATAAACCTATAACAAAAATTGATTTACATCTACAAGGATTGTTGTATATGCTAGACTATTAATAGGAATACAAAATAAGCCATGCGTTTTCTCAAGTATATTTTTAATGTCATACGCCATTCGATCTCTGGATTTTTTAAGGATCAGTGTTTTTTACATGCATCATCCTTAACGTTTTATACGCTTTTATCCATTGTGCCGCTGCTCGCTGTGGCTTTCGGGGTCGCGAAGGGGTTCGGTTTCGAACAAACTTTGGAAAAAGAGCTTCATCAACGTTTTTCAGAACATGAACAGATCTTGAAGCTGGTCTTAGAGTTCGCCCGCTCTCTTCTCGAACAGGCAGAAGGGAGCCTTATCACTGGCGTAGGAGTCATCTTCCTGTTTTTATTCGTCATGAGTTTGTTCTGGACGATTGAGACTTCGATGAATGTGATCTGGAAGGTAGGCAAGACCCGTCGCCCGATACGGATGCTGACGGATTACTTTGTCATGATGATCATCTTCCCTTTTATCTTTGCTGTTGCAAGCAGCACGATGGTCTACGTGACCACAATGCTTCACCGCGTTGCGATGGAAAATGAGCTCTTGCAAAAGGTATCCCCCTACTTCTTCATGTTCTACAGAGGATTGGCCCTGTTGATGATCTGGATGCTGTTTTCAGCACTCTATATTTTTATGCCGAATAAAAAAGTTGGTTGGAAATATGGCCTGATCGCAGGCGTTCTTGCTGGTACTGCCTATTACCTGATCCAGCAAGTGATGATCACCTTCCAAATTGGGGTTTCCCAGTACAGCGCCATTTATGGGAGCTTCGCTGCCCTGCCTATTTTTCTTCTTTGGCTGCAGATCAGCTGGGTGACCGTTTTAATGGGGGCACAGGTCGCCTATCAACTGGAACATCTGGCACCATCCTTGAGCAGAAATGCCCATGTGCTTTCCTTATCGAAAAATCATCTCGCCGTTTTACTTGCTTTACGCATTATCGACAGGTTTAGGGAAGGACAGGCCCCCCGTTCCGAATACGGACTTTCCGAGGAGCTTGGAGTATCCGGAGCATTGACGGAAGATATTCTCACGGATCTTTCAAACGCAGGGGTGATCACAGAGGTTCGTTCTGGAAAAACCGGCCGCTTTTTCCAGCCGGGCATGGATACGAAGATTATTACGCTTCATACGATCCATCAAGCGATCGATCATAATGATCGCGACATGGTCGATATCAATGCCGCCGATGACGCGATTTCCGTTCAGACAGCAATGAGGGTATTTGAAACAGCGAAGACTGAATCGCCAGCTAATGCGCTTGTCGAAGATTTACTTATATAAATAACGTGCAATTCAAGCGAAAATATGATAAAATAATCGCTTATACGGAGGCGCTTATGTCTATAAAAAAAATTAGCGTTGCACTGATTGGATTTCTATTGATTGCAGTCCTGTTATTGCCTACTGCCTTATCCACTCAATGGGCAAAGCAAGTGATCTTGGACTCGTTTAACCAGGACATCCACGGGACTGTACAGGTCGAATCTGTCAATTTAAGTTGGTTTGGGCCTCAAAAAGTGTCAGGGGTCAAGCTCAAAGGTCCGGACGGCAGCATTGTTGCCTCCCTTCACTCGATCAGCTCGGACACCTCGTTATTTTCATTTATTTTCGGAAGCCCAACGTTCGGCGACACTCAATTGAAAGACCTCAACGCTGATCTTGGCGATCCCCTGGTCAAGGCTCTTGGAGCCAATTATTTCCCTTTGGGCGTCAGAAGTTCGGAAAGCGTGACACTTTCAGATACGGATCTCCTTTTCCGCGGCTCATCTCGAGTGCTCCAGTTAGTCACGTCAGGGAAAACAATTTATCAGGGAAAACAGGGCTCATTTTCCGTTGACTGTGATATTTCTCCTCAAGGCAGCTCGATAAAAGCAAACGCACAAGATTTCCCTGTTGAAGTGATCGATGTCGCACTTGCCTTGAACGACCCTTATTCCTATGGGCTTGCCAAAGGGATCCTCGGGGACACGCTAAATGTTAAAATTGATCAGTCTTCAAAGCTGGATACCTCCGCATTCTCAATCAATTTACAGTCCCCTAAGTCACGCTTAGTTCTGGACGGCGTGTTGTCTTCCGAAGGGTTCAGTTTATCGGCGCCGGTCAATACGGAATGGGTATTTTCCCCTTCTGTGATTGGGCAGATGATGGGACAAGATCAACTATCAGATGAAACGCGTATCCTTAAACCTGTGAAAGTTTCCCTTCGTTTGAAAAACCTCAATATCCCCATTGACTTGTTTAAACAAGGCCTGACAAGTGAGTCAGCCAGAAATATCTCTTTTGATCTGACTATGGATATTCCTTCGACTGAATGGCAAACTGGCCAACAGACAAACGCCGTGAATGACCTTCAATTGCATACATCCGCATTGGCCGGCCACTCATCATTTGATGTTTCTCTTACCGGAAACCTGAGACAGGACGGCAAGTCGTTCCCCTTTAAGTTTCATTCCCTGCATCGGAAGCCACTCACAGAAGACCAACTGATCGCAGCGCTTGTTCAGCCTCAGGAAATGTCTTTTACCTTGGATTCGTTGAAAACTAAAACCCTGGACGCCTACTTTGGTACTGGAAATAATTGGCAGCAAACGTTCGGCAAAACAGTTTCGCTTCATATAGCTTCCAATAACAACGATCTGAAAACGCTGGATGCCAAACTCGTTTCGGAAAAGATCGAGGTTCCCAGGATCTCACTCCAGATCGACGACCCGATCCGCCTCGGCCAGCTGCAACGCCCAATCTCCGGAACCGTGCACAGTGATAAAATCCTTTTTAAAACTCAAAAAAGCACTCTGGAAACGTTTAAGGTAGCATGGACGTACAATGGTTCCCAGCAAACCGTCCAAGCGGATTTTTCTGGAAAGACAGTTTTTGACGGGAGCCAGGTAGACGGGTTGATCGAAGGCAACCTATTCGTCGATCTTCATCAGGAGGACAACCCCACTATACGGACGGATGTTAAGGGAAAACATGTTCCAGCGCCCCTCCTATCTTTGATCACTGGTCGTAAGGAATGGGAACCGGTGTTTGGATCGGTTCTTGATCTAAAAGTGAAAACGCACATGAAAGATCAGACAGGTCCAGTCCAGGCCGAAATTTATGGTTCCAATGGAAAGCTTGATTTTGATGGGCAGTTGACGAAAGGTGTCTTGACATTGAATGCGCCCCTTCACCTTTCAACGCGCGCGACACAAGAACTTGGAAAGGATGTTTTGAGTGATTTCGCTCCGGTCTTTGGCGAATTAATTTCTGCGGAAAGTTCAATCAGCTTGAATATCGATCCCGAACAGTTTTCCATCCCCTTATCATTGAATTACGCTGAGATGAATTTTAAACGGGCGGTCCTTGATCTGGGCAAAATGACATTTCGCAATGGCGGTGATGTGAGGCGTTTGCTGAGCGTTCTTAAAGCGGACAATCCCAAGCAGGTTGAAGTCTGGGCGACTCCCATGTATTTAAGTATGGAAAAGGGAGTGCTTCGTGTTTACAGGATGGATATGCTGGTTTTGGGAAGATATCCAATCGCAACATGGGGGCAGATCCATTTTCCCAAAGACAAAATCGATATGGTCTTAGGGCTTTCTCCGGTTGCCTTGGCCCAGTCCCTGGGTGTCACAGGTCTCCCGAAAGGGTATATGCTGCAAATTCCCATCAAGGGCAGCAGTTCTAACACGAAAATTGATTCGACGAAAGTCATGAGCAGGATCGGGGCGCTTGTTGCGCAAAGCGCTGGTGGTCCTGAGGGATTAGTTTTAGGGACTGTGTTGGATATAGCAAACGGAAAAGAACCCAAAATCCCTCCCCCGACAACGAATCCTCTTCCTTGGGGAGAACTTACTGTAGAAACTCCTCAGAAAAATAACTCCAGCCTCAACCCCGTCAACGACATCAAAAACGAGGCATCGAAATTTATCAAAGGAATGTTTAGATGAACCAACACTTTGAAGATGCTCTCAAAGAATACAGCGAAGGGCGTTTTGTTATCGTTCAGGATGATCAGGACCGGGAAAATGAAGGAGACCTGATCATCGCGGCGGAAAAAGTCACTCCTGAAGCGATCGCATTCATGGTCAGACATACCACAGGCATTGTCTGTATTTCTTTGACAGAGGAACGCTTAAACCAATTGCGTCTGCCACAGATGGTTCCGGAAAATACGGAGATCCATCAAACGGCATTTACTGTTTCAGTTGATTATTGCCATGGGACTACGTCAGGTGTATCAGCTGATGACCGTGCGAAAACCATACTGGCCCTCATCGATCCCTGTTCAAGATCGGAAGATTTCAGAAGACCGGGACATGTGTTCCCGCTTAGATATCGGGAAGGCGGAGTGTTAAAGCGCGCAGGTCATACGGAAGCTGCTGTTGACCTGGCATTGTTGACCGGCCAGCAGCCTGCCGGGGTGATCTCTGAAATCGTCAATGAGGACGGCTCAATGGCCAAGGGTGAGGAGCTTAGGTTTTTCGCCGAGCAGCACAACATTCCGCTGATATCAGTCGCTGAGATTGTCCGCTACAGACGGAAGAGAGAAAAGCTGGTCAAATGCATTTCAGATGCGCGGATACCGACTCGTTATGGCGACTTCACTGCTTATGTTTATGAATCGGTCCTCGATGGGATTCAACATCTTGCATTTGTCAAGGGAGACGTGGCGGGTCAGGAAGAGGTTTTGGTCCGCGTTCATTCGGAATGTCTGACAGGAGACGTTTTAGGTTCGATGCGTTGCGATTGCGGCTCCCAGTTAGATGCGAGCCTGGCGCAAATTTCTGCTGAGGGAAAAGGCGTGCTTGTCTATTTGCGCGGGCATGAAGGCAGAGGGATCGGTCTTGGACACAAACTCCGCGCGTACAGTCTTCAGGATAAAGGAAAAGATACAGTTGAGGCTAACGTGGAACTCGGATTTCCCATTGATTCTCGGGAGTACGGCATTGGAGCGCAGATATTATCTGATTTAGGCCTGTCGACAATTCGATTAATGACAAACAATCCTTCAAAATATGGCGGGCTGGAAGGATATGATCTGAAAATTATAGAGCGCGTGCCTCTGCAGACGCCGTGCACTGAAGATAACAAGCGATATTTGACGACCAAGAAAGAGAAACTTGGTCACATTTTGGAGGTTTAAAAATGAAAGAAGTTATTGGATCATTTCAAGCACAGGGTTTGAGATTTGGAATCATTGTCGCTCATTTCAATGAATTGGTGACGCGCAAATTGCTTGAAGGGGCAATCGAGGGATTAATACGGCATGGTGCAGACGCAGAACAGGTGACAACTGTTTGGGTCCCCGGCTCTTTTGAAATACCTGTCGTCGCCAAAAAGATGGCAACGAGCGGTCAATACGACGCTATTATTACACTAGGCGCTATTATCAGAGGGTCAACCTCTCATTTTGATTATGTTGCCAGCCAGGCAGCATCTGGCGTGGCTCACGCGGCCCAGGAATCGGGAATACCAGTGATCTTCGGCGTTCTGACTACGGAAACAATTGAGCAGGCGCTTGAAAGGGCCGGTACAAAAATGGGTAACAAGGGATTTGAAGCAGCTATGGCCGCGATCGAAACGGCGCAGGTAATGAAATCTTTGGATACCGAGTCTTTAAATGTGTCGATGAATTAATGATACTGAAAAGAGGGCGCGATCGCGCCCCCTTTGAATTGTTCTACTTTTGAATTTTTCTTCTGATCTCTTCGTAGAAACGGTAACGTTCTACGAATGTATCTGCAATCTCGTCAATGCTGTTACTGATCTGTTCGCCAATCATGTTAGTTGGAGAAACGATCAGGTTCTGGCTTTCCCAGGTGATCCCTTGAAGTACCGTTAAATCATCAAGACGAATGCGTTCTAATCTTACCTTTTCAAAGAGGCGCCCTTCGCAATAGGCGACATACCCCTTGTCGATAGGATAGATCATAATCAGGACATGAAAAAACGGCAGAGGCGGTTCTCCAGCGACCTCTTCGGCGATAGGGGTGATTCCTCCTTTTTTGAAGATATCGGCCACTCTGGAGCGGATCATTTCTTCTGTCAGAGGAATATCTACATTCTCGGGCTTGAATATTTCAACGTGGATATCGATCTTATTCGTAAGGTTGTACAGGTGATCGCTTCCAACCCAAGCGCCCCCCCTTTGAGCGACAATCCCTGGATTGGGATAGAAACGCCCTTCTTCCGACATCTGTGCGGAAAGAGGTGTCGCAAGCAGGAGGAAGGAAAAAAATAAGGAAAAAGCTTTTGCCATCGGAGTTACTCCAGTTACACTTATTGTTTACGTAGTTCGAATGAATTTACAAAAAAATTAAATTCAGTCGGATCATTTTGAGATGAAGGAGCCACACGAGTCAACACAACCATCTTCTTGCCTGTCATAAACGTTTTTGCGTTAATATTGATGTCTGTGTTCGTTATCGTAAAGTCCAACGACGGGCTGCCTTGATACTCCCCGAAAGATTTGTTTTCCAAGGCGTTGCTTGGATTGGAATTTACCATATCATTCATCATATCTTCAAGTAGACGCTCTGCTTCCTGTTTACTGGGCGCAGTTTCGAATGTGATCAGGCTGATCATAAAAATCGTTCCATCGAGCCTTTCTGAAACATACATATCATAATGTCTGGTCTCCCCTGTTTCAGAATCATTGATATTTTCTGTCGCTTGCTGAGGAACCGTTGGCAACATGACCTGGAACTTGCCGGATGGAGGGGCGAACTCTTTCCAGTCCTGGAAATTGTATTTTTCTAAATCCACTTTTGCCGGATCGCTGTTTTCAATAGGAAGAATCTTATATGAGTCCTTTGAGAATTGAAGAGTGAGCACGGATAGGAGTATCAATGCCACAATGACGATAAGCGTCGCATACTTAACCACTACAATACCTTTATCTGTTGTATACTAATAATCTTTATAGGCTTTTACCAGCTATGAAGCAAGTTTAATTTGAACTTGCAGTAGTCGATGTGAAATTTTGGCTCTCATATTCTAATGTCAGTGTGATCGCGTCTGTGATCTCTGGCGGGCCAAAAAATTGAATACTTCCAGGATAGCGGTAATCATCTGCGAACATCCATTGCTCTCGATGATCTCTAAATGTCTGAAATGGTGAACCTTGCAGATCAACAAGGGCCTTTTTGATCACGGGTTTCAGTTTCCCCTTTCGCATCTCTTTGTGGATCATCGAAGTTAAAGGAACTCCGCAGATCTGCCATTCTTCAACGGGGTGAGAAAGATTTTTTACGCAAGCCATATACCCTGTGGCATTTGCATCAATTAATAGAGCTGCAACATGCCCCAGGGCATAGCAATATTGGCTATCAAAATTAGAAGGCAGGCAGGAACGCCCTTCATAGCCGCAAAATTGGGGCTGGGCGTTAAAAGATCCGCTATACTCCCCTTTTTCTTTCCGTTTTTTGAGCTCTTGCCTGACAGCCTCGATAAACAACCGTTCGGTCTCGATTTTTGATACCTGGACATTTCCATGGGGGTCCCTATCTAAAACAAGCTGCTCCTGGATAAGCCGTGGAAGCGACTCGTAACATTCTAAGGAGGCTTTACTGATATTTTGTTTAGCAAATAAAATTCTATTTTCCCTGTTCATCGCCGAATCAATCGTTAACTGATTGAGCTCACTGATCAACGTTTTAAATTCAGGAACGAATTCGATCAACCCTTCGGGGATGAGAACAACTCCGTAATTTTTTCCTTCGTCTGCACGTTGACAGATCATTGTCGCCAACGAATCGACAAGCTGTTTGAACGTGCGGTTTTCCTTTTCAACCTCTTCTCCGATGAATGTATAGTTCGCGTGTGTTTGCAACGCACATTCCAGCGCGATATGCGAGGCGGAACGTCCCATCAGTTTAATGAAAAAATAGTATTTTTTAGCTGAAAGACTGTCTCTTGCTATATTTCCAATGATATCCGAGTAGGTTTTCGAAGCTGTATCAAATCCGAATGAAATTTCGATTTGGAAATTTTTTAAATCGCCGTCGATTGTTTTCGGCACCCCGATCACGCGCGTTTTTACACCTTCATTTATAAAAAACTCCGCCAACAGCGCGGCATTGGTATTCGAATCGTCCCCGCCGATGATCACGATTCCATCGAGATCGAGCGATTTCGCAGTAGCGAGCGCACCTTGAAATTGCTCCTCAGTTTCAATTTTTGTGCGGCCGGCTCCGATCATATCGAAACCGCCTTGGTTGCGGTAGCTCCTCACCAGCTCATCAGTGAGCTCGATCGTTTCATTTTCGATGATCCCGGCAGGCCCGTTTAGAAATCCGTAAAGGCGGCTGGCTGGATTGAGTTCTTTCAATGCGTCAAAAAGACCGGTAATGACGTTATGCCCTCCGGCAGCCTGTCCGCCTGACAGCACAACTCCAACCTTCAACGCAGATTTTTCGTGTACATGATCAATGGTAAATGTCAGCCCTGGCTGGCCATTTGTTTTAGGAAACAGGTCGGATATTTCCGGATCAGCAGCAGTGCGGCTTCCTAGCTTTTCTGTCTTTAAACTTGAAAGGTTTTGCAAAATTGCGGGTAGTTTAGGCGCAAAGTCAAGCCGTTCTTCTTGCAGTGGGGTCAAATCTTTCATGGTGCACGCTCCGTTATTGGATCACAAAGTCTTGGCGAACCATTGACAGGTCATATTGATCGCGTGAATCTTTTCTTCGGGGTGAGTGAAGTCGTGATCGCTGTGCTCAAGTTTAATAAATTCAGTCAATGCTGAAGCATCTTTTCTGAATTCCGCATATTTTTCTGAATGTTCGATCCCCACTTGAGGATCTTTTTCACCGTGGATCAGCTGCATGGGAACATTGTGCAGTGCCTTGACTTGGTTTTTCAAGTCCATCGCGAACAGTTCTTTGTAAAAATTAATGCTGGGCAACTGCCCATTGATCCGCATCAGTTCATGTCGGGTCTCTTCATCAACCTGGTGCGTCTCCAGCATTTCCCACTTCTCTTCCCATTGTTCCGCATCGAAGACTGGCGCCCAAAGCGCAATGCTTTTAACATTCCCGTATTTTTGAGCAGCGAGGATGGAGATCGCTCCGCCAAATGATCGGCCGAATATTCCGATACGGTTGGGATCGATCGATTCTTGTATGGACATATACTCGAACGCCTTGATCGCATCGCTGACCTCTCCGTTGAGAGTCATCTCGCCGAATTCCCCTTCACTGTCTCCGTTTCCGCGAAAATCAAAGCGAAATGAAGCGATTCCGACTCGAGAAAGACATTCTGATAGGGAAACGTACATCCGGTGCTTTCCAATCCTGTGTCCGGCAAGGCCATGACAAAACAGGACTGCAGGCGCTTTCGTCTGCACAAGGGGCTTGTGCATGACGCCAAATATTTTCGTTCCTTGATTTTCGAACTCGACAAGTTCTCTTTCTTCGAATCTTTGCATTTTTCATTCAACCAAATGAGATAATCCTATTAAAGATTTAGCATTCCGGAACGTTTACCGCAAGCCCTCCGAGCGAAGTTTCTTTATAAATTGTCTGCATGTCCCTGCCTGTTTGCCTCATGGTATTGATCACTTGGTCCAGGGAAACCCTGTGTTTTCCATCCCCTTCCAATGCAAGCAGAGAGGCATTGATCGCTTTGATGGCTCCCATCGTATTGCGTTCAATGCAAGGGATTTGAACAAGTCCCATGACAGGATCGCAAGTCAGCCCTAAATTGTGCTCCATGCCGATCTCCGCTGCGTTCTCAATCTGAGAGTTTGTCCCTCCCAATGCGGCAGTCAAACCGGCTGCCGCCATCGAACACGCAACGCCGACCTCTCCCATACATCCCATTTCAGCTGCGGAAATTGAAGCTCCGGCCTTATAAAGGATCCCAATTGCTCCAGCTGTTTTTAAAAAGGTGATAACACCATCTTTTGTCGCTTCTTCAATGAAGTGCAGGTAATATTTGAGTACAGCTGGAATGACGCCGGCGGCTCCATTGGTAGGAGCAGTAACGACACGGCCTCCTGCGGCATTTTCTTCATTGACTGCCAAGGCCCAAAGACTGACCCATTGCATTACCTGGGCGGGATGTACCCTCCCCGCTTCCTTATGCATTTCCAAATTCTTTAGAAGTGAAGGCGCGCGGCGGTGGACGTTCAATCCTCCGGGGAGAATACCCTCTTCCCGGCACCCTCGATCAATGCACTCTTGCATGACATCCCAGATATTGAGGAGTCCTGAAATGATCTCAGGAACGCTTCTCCAGCTTTTTTCGTTCTCCATGACGATCTCTGCGATCGTCATATTTTGTTCATCGCAATGATTGATCAGCTCTTTTGCTGTTTGAAAAGGATATGGGACTATGTGTTCCTCTTCTCCTAATTGCCTGTCTTCGGCAACTTCTTCATGAGACAGGATGAATCCGCCACCGATCGAATAGTAGGTTTTCTCCAACAAGACATGGCTCTCACTGTCAAAAAGGGTGATCTTCATTCCGTTGGGGTGGAAAGGAAGCTGTTTATCCTTATGAAAGACAAGTTCATAATCGACGGTCAAGCTTCCGTCGAGCTGTAATTGGCGCGCCTCGATGATGGCGCCCGATCTTTGTTTTGCCGTATTCGGGTCGACGCTCTCCGGTTGTTCCCCTTCCAATCCGAGAAGCACGGCCAGATCAGTGCCGTGACCTTTGCCGGTCAGCGCTAATGATCCATAGAGATCAATGAGGATCCGAGATCCTTTTGACAAACAATGATGGTCATTGACCGATTGGCAAAATCGATTAGCCGCGCGCATAGGGCCTACTGTATGAGAACTCGATGGACCGATGCCGATGGAATATAGTTGAAAGATGCTGATCGCCATATCTATCTGCTCCGAAGTATATATATATCAGATTGTCTAAGAAATTACAGCTTGGATTTTTTTTAATCGTAAAAGGAGGGAAGGATTAGCGGCAACCGGGCTCGAACCGATGACACACGGATTATGATTCCGTTGCTCTACCAACTGAGCTATGCCGCCTAAATATAAGGCTAAAGGTGTTACACCTTTAGCCTTATTTTGATTAGCGGGGGAAGGATTCGAACCTCCGACCTTTGGGTTATGAGCCCAACGAGCTGACCCCTGCTCCACCCCGCGGTAACGGTCTGTAAGAAGCTAAGACTATATCAGACCCCTAAATTTTA
>CAZWOB010000001.1:0-24923 GCA_964635295.1 uncultured bacterium | reverse complement strand
GCAAGTGCTGAGGATAGTGGAACGGATGTACCTGCGCAAACTGATCAACGTCGACTAGTGATGAGTGCACACAGGACTCAAGTTGCAGGAGTTCAAGAGCGCATCACAGCCGGAGGAGAAAGACCTCCTATTACTAAAGTGAAAAGGAAAATGACGCGCTCTTCAAGCAGTGCGTTTGGTACTCGTAAAAGAGATTCCCGAAAGAAAAAAGTAGTCAGAAAAGTCAGCAGGCGCTCACCGAAAGTGTCCAGTTCGAGCTCTTTGGCTGCGTCCAGTTCAAGTTCAACGACGGCAACCAGCTCTTCTCAAGCCGCCAATCCTCTGCGAGCAGATGCGGAAGCGCTAATACAGAAGAAAGCTCGTGCGCTCTCGCTTTCTCGAGCGGCGGACAGTTATGAAAGGCGTGGTGGAAAACAGAAAATCAATGCGTTGAAGTTAGAAATTCAACAGTTGGAAAGAGATCTGGAACCGTATAAACAAAAAAGCGGTTCTAAAATACGAATCCGTTTTTCAGGAGGAAAGCAAAAAAGGATTGAAGAAGAGTTAGAGCAAAAACAAGCGGTTCTTTCTTCATTAAGAAAATTACAAAAGAAAGCCGATGAGTATCTTGCGCACAGGCTGACGATCAGTGAATATGATTTGGAATTGGGCAATCCTGTGCGGACGGAAATTCCAAACAGTTTCGCAGGAGGCGATAAATCTGATAAACTTCAGATGCAGCGAACGTTGATCGAAAATATTGAGAGGCTTCGTGAAACGTTGATATTGCAGATTCCTGAACACCGAATTGATCTTTCACGCGCAGTAGGTACTGTCCAAACTTTTGACATGGAAGATGATTATCAAGCTTTTAACAACTATATTATCCACCTGGACATGCACCCGGGGATTTCCTACGATCCTGACACTGGGATGCTGACCATTCCTGATGATGGCAGGCGTGGTGAACTGGAAGTCAAATTAATCGATCTACCCTATGAAAAGCTTCCCGATGGACGAGAGATCATCAATGTCGGCGACAAATCAAAGTTGATGTGCGATCAAGCGGATTTTTCTCTTGAAACTTTCAGAGGACGAGTAAAAATGGCCTCTTTTAACGATGGTTGCGGCTGGGGACCTCAGTCTAGGGGCGCTGCAAAAAAAGCCAATGAGGTGGCACTGGCAATCATGGAATCGGATATGGGGTCCTTGATACACCACGCAAGTAAGAAAGGATTGACCTCTAGAGATATTATCCGGGTCCATGACAGGGCTTTGATGGCAGCTCACTCGGTCGTGACAGCTACACGCGCTCTTGGCAGCACTTGCCCTCAGCTATTGACAGTTGCTGGAGATATTGCACATATCACTCTGGTTGGCGACACCAAATGTTTTGTCATCTCTTCTGATTTGAGCGTGAAAGATCCCACAGTAGGCATTCGCGGCGGTCAGGACCCAACAGATCCCGGGGGAAGAATAGGCGGTTTTAAAGATTCTGAAGTGGGATATGCGACATTCGATAGGGATGCCCTGCACGGTCCCGACTTGAGAAATTACACCCATTGCCTGATGAAATTGAATCCGGGAGATACAGTGGTGATGTGCTCTGACGGGATTGGAGACAATATCGACCCTGAAGGGATGGGGGTGAAACCCAGCGACGACCAATTTCCCGATATTGATGGAGGTGCTTGGGATGACTCCAATCCTGACCATGTGGCTGCGAGAAACCAGTTCCAGGCAAGGCAAATGAGTTTGATCTTAAGAGAATGCCAGGATAAGAAAGGGAAAAAAAGCCTGACAGTCGAAGAGATCGCCAATGCATTGAATCTGCATGTTCAGGACAATGCATTGCGATATAAGGCGCTGGCTGGAGCAGGGTTAGGAAAAAGCAGCGCTGCCAATGGGGTGCCCGGGAAACCTGATCATGCCGGCATGTTGATATACCGGCATCCTATAGAGCATTAATTGTCCGATCTGTAGCGCCTTTAAGGTCGGCAACAAGGCGAGAGCCAGCCTGGCCAAGAGACTTTCGTTGTTCAGTGTCCAGGAGCAGACGCTCTATCGCATGAGACAGCTGGCTCGAATCCACCTGTATCCCTGCCTGATATTCTTTAACAAGTTCCAGCAGTTCCGGTTGGGAGTGCAGATGAGGGCCGAAAAGGACAGGGACTCCGTACCAGCACGGCTCAACAATGTTGTGTCCTCCAACCTTCGGAGTGTAACTCCCCGCGACAACTGCCAGTGTGGCTGATTGATAGCACTGTCTGAGAACTCCCATGGCGTCGACCAGGACAACAGGTGTCTCACGACTGGACTTTTCGCTGTAGCGAGAAAATTCGATCCCCCTCTTCTTTAACAATTGGGCGACCTCATCGAACCGTTCGGGATGGCGAGGGACGATCAAGACTTTGAGCTTTGGGTCTGTTTTCCATACTTTTTCGCAAGCTTCTAAAATGATCTTTTCTTCCGGGTCGTGCGTCGAACCGGCAACTAAGACGTGATCATCCGGTTGAATGCCCAATTTAAGCTTCCAGTTATTCAATTCTTCTTTAGATAGCTTGGGAAAAGAGCTGTCAAATTTGATATTTCCCGTCACGGTAATCTTCTCTTCAGGGATGCCTAGCTGTAGGAATCTCTCTTTATAGTGGTTGCTTTGAACACAGTAACTGTCGATTAAGGAGAAGAGTTTGCGAGAAAACGAGGGAAATTTTAAAAATCGTTTAAGCGAGTCAACAGAGATCTTCCCATTGACTACGGATAGATGGGCGCCCTCAGCTTTTGAGGCATTCAGGAAGTTGTACCAAAAGTCCGTTTCACAGAGGATCACGCGATCAGGCTTCACTCGCTTGACGATCGGTTTGATGATCCAGTTGAAGTCAAATGGGAGGAAGACATGGTAGTCTGCTTCGGGAATACTTTTTTTTCCCTCAGCAAGGCCGGTCTCTGTCACAGTTGAAAATAGTAGAATCACATTTTCCGAGCGCTTTTTGAGTTTCTTTGCAAGCGCTGCAATTGCCTTGGTTTCTCCCATGGAGACAGCGTGCACCCATATGAGCGTCTTCTTTCCCTTGTTGATTTCAGGGAAACCGATCCCAACCCGCTGCTTGAGGCTGTTGCGGTACTTTTTGTGAAAGGCCATTTGGTAGAGTAATTTTGGTAGTGCGATGATACCGATGAGCAAAAGAAAAAAATCATACATGAGGCGTTTCCTTATAGTCTATGGGACGCTTGGTCGTAACGTTCAAACTGATGGTCCAGGCGATCAGGCCGATGATAAAACATGTGACGAAGATCGCTAAGATGGATTGGGATAAAGCGGTTTTTAACAAGGGGAGGTTGACAACGGAGTTTTGAAGGGCTGGATTGAATATTTGTTCAGGAGAATTTGCCATGGGATGGCCGTCAATCCCCCATTTGAATATTCCGACTTGCAGTCCTCCAAGCACAGAGACTCCGATCAGTCCGCCGAAGCTTCGAAAAAAATGAAACATCGATGTTGCCCTGCCGATCATCTCCTTGGGCGAGGAGGCCTGTAAAGCGATAATGCTTGCATTTGCAATCATACTGATCCCCATACCGATCGCGTATGTGCAAAGCGCTAGAATCATAAGTTCTTCCCTTGCTGTCCGGGTTAATGTCAAACCGTATCCTGTAATAATCGCAAGCGAGCCTCCGCTTGTCATCGTGCGGAACCCTGCACGATTCAAAAAAATCCCGCTAAATACAGCTCCTGTGAAACTTCCCAGGGCGATCGCTGTGATCACATAGCTCGATTGTTTTGCTGACTCCCCTAACACCCCCTGAACATATAGCGGCATGAAGTTTGCGGTAGCGAACAAAAAGATACCACCAAAAAATCCCATAATGACAGCTAAGAGAGCCTCTTTTCGCGCGAAAAGACTGAGGGGGAGAAAAGAGTCGTCCTGTCTTTTTGAATGGCGGTAAAACCCCCACAAGAAAAATACTCCTGGGAAAAGAAAAAGCAGGGCTGATGGAAAGACGCGGAACTGGCTCAGTTCAACGAGCCCATAGACAAGGGATGCGCAACCGGGAAAAAAAAGGACCATCCCTTTAAGGTCAAACGGAGCTGAAGTACCATCACTGGTTTTTTGCTCAGCGAATATCAGAATAAGAAGAAAGATCAGGCTGGCCAGCGGAATGTTAATCAAAAAAGCCCATCTCCAAGAGAAGGTCAGAGCTAAATAGGCACCGATGGAGGGACCGAGGATGGAGGCGATTGCCCACATGCTGCTCAAAAGGGCCTGCATTTTCGGCCTTTCATCCAGGGTGAACACTTCACCAAAGAAAATAACGCTCATCGTAATTAACCCCCCTGTTCCAATCCCTTGCAGACTACGGAACAGAACAAGCTGCGGCATTGACCGAGCGATCCCGCATAAAAGCGAGCTGAATAGAAAAATGAGGACAGCAAGCAAATAGATGCGCTTGTAACCGTAGGTATCGGAGAGTTTACCGAATACAGGGGTCATTAAAATAAACAGGAGCAAAAATCCGTTGATGACCCAGGGATAGAGCTCGATCTGCCCAAATTCAGCGATGATCGTTGGAAGAAGCGTTGCAGTGATCAATGCCTCCATTGCGGCACAGAACATTCCAAGTAGCACGGTCAGGGTGACAATCATGGTTGTTATTTTAAAGGATCCCGATTAGAAATTCAGTAGATTTTTACCGAGAAATAAAATCTTTTTTAATTTAGTATCAATCTCATGACGAACTTACGTTTTTTTGTCCTTGCCGCTCTTTTATTTTCTCAGCTGATCTTATCTGCACAAGAGGATCAAAAAGAACAAACGCCCGACCCTTCCCTCTTAACGTCGGAATGGTGGGAAATTTTTGTTGGCGACAAAGGAGTCGTTCAGCAACGCGTTGACGATCTTCTGAACAAATTATCTCCCATCCCTGAAGATTTAACAGAACCCAATCAGGAAGAAGCGCGAAATTTGATTGATGACATTCAGGTGAATTTCCAATCATGGATCAATATCATCAATCAGCCCCTTCCCCTGCCCAAGCCCGCAACGACGATTAAAGAATCCTATACGATCGATCAGTTCAGGGAACTCTATAATGGGCTCCAGAAGCTCCAGATCGACCTGGAATCGAAGAGGAAAGAGCTTAAGGGCCTCGAACAGCAACTGGACTCGAATCAAGAAAGGCTGGATCTTGCCAGACAAGGGTATAAATCAGCGGAAGACCGCTCTCAAGAAAAGATCTTGTTCGGTTTAAAAATGTTGAAGTTCCGGCCGGCTGTTGAAGTTGGTAGAAAAAAGATCCAGCTTCTCGACAAGACGATTCAAATTGAACAGGGCCAGATAAAGAACTTCCGCGATGAAATCAGAGTGGCCAAAGACAGGCTTGTCCCCTCCAAAGAGCTCTCAACGATTCAAAGTCAGCTAGGCCCGCTAAAAGAACAGTGGGACGAAGCAAAAAAAGAGCGGCAGCGTCAAGAGATTTTGTATGCGGAAGGGTATTCTGAAGATGGCGGGGAAGAAGCAGAGTCTAAGAACAACTTTTTGACGATCAACATGACAAACGCCTTGATCGTTGAAATGCAAAAGCGTCTCAATTACTTAAGGTTGGAGCTAATTTATCTGCTTTCACAGCTTGTGGAAGATCCTGCTGAAGTTGATATTTCACAACTTGATTCCTCCATAAAAGAGTGGAACACACAGATCAAGGCGCTGCAAATTAAACTGAATGAATGGAAGACCCAGGCGGAAAGAATTCTACAGCGTGCCTCTCAGGTTCTTACCTTGGAAGATATTGCTTCGCCTGCGGTAAAAAATCAACTCAATGAAGTTGTCCAATTAGCCCAGAACACACTTCTGGAAGTTCAAAAATTGCGGGGCGAGGTCAATGAGGTCGCTTTTCTCCTCTCAGTTGTTGAGGAGAAAAGCGTTGTCTTGAGAGGACAAGGGCAGCAATGGATCAAAGTTGTCTTCGATTTTGTTTCCCAACTTTGGCAGACTGCAAGTGATAAATTAAGCAAGACTCTTTTCTACATTGGCACCCATCCTGTTTCAGTGATGACCATGATCGAGTTTTTGATCATTATGTTCACGACATGGTGGTTCTCCCGTCTGGTTACCGGTACGATCAACACATTTTCTAAAAGTCGCAAAGGGATCAGAAAAGCCCTGATCTACAGATTGAACCGTTTGATCCACTACTTTCTTTTATGCATAGGGGCATTGATCGGACTTAGCTGGATCGGATTCGACTTTTCCAATCTAGTCTTGATTGCGGGTGCGCTTGGTGTTGGTCTTGGTTTCGGGCTGCAGAATATCTTTAACAACTTCATTTCCGGGATCATCATCCTGTTCCAAAGTCATCTGAAGGTAGGAGATTATATCGAGCTGGATACAGGTTTAAGAGGTGAGATCCGAGAGATCAATGTTCGAAGCACGGTCGTAACGACTAACGACGGGATCGAGGTGATCATTCCTAATTCTGAAATGGTCAGCAACCGGATCGTGAATTGGACTCTTCGCGACCCCTACCGCCGCGTGCATGTCCCCTTCTCTGTCGCGTATGGGTCCGACATCGATGAAGTCACCAGAATTGTTGTCGAATCTGCGAAAAAAGTGCAGAGCACATTACAGCGGATCGGCGTAAGGGAACCTCAGATATTCCTGATGAAATTGGGAGACAACGGAATCGAGATGGAACTTGTGGTTTGGGTGAACGAGAAATGGGCGCGCAGGCATCGGAACACCCGCTCCCAATATCTGTTTGCCATTGAAAAGGCCCTGAGGGAAAACGGAATCGAAATACCTTTCCCTCAAAGAGATGTGCATGTACGTTCTTCTACTGGACTTGATAAGTAAGGACTTTCCACTTTCCATCCGTTTCTTTTACCAGAGTGACAAGCTCATGCGCCTCTTTTTTCTTTTGAAACTTAGTCTTAAAAAAAACGACCATATACTCCCCTTTTGGAAGTCCTTTGGGGTCGACTGCCGGTCTTTGTTCGAGCAATTGACGCGAAACGACGGGACCCAAAGGGGCGCGGATGGCGTTCATTAATTTTTCCCAATGTTGTTGAGAAATAGTAAGTTTGAATGTAAGAGCTCCCGATTCCCAGCTTTGTGCGTAATCCCCGTTATCAACTGAATGCAGCCACTGTTTAGCAGCATTCAAACTGGTTCGCTCGGCAACTTCTGCGTGGGCTAGTTGAAATAATGAACAAAATAGCAGGACGATTCCCGGGACAATTTTCGTCTTCATAAAACGGCTCCTTTTACGCCATACTATTCGCCACTGAGATTAAAGAGAAGGGGTCCTTGCCATTTATTCGTGGAAAGAATAAATTTGTTTTTTTCAACTAGGCGCGAGAAATCGAGAATGAAATCAGAGATTATTGATTATCAATGTGATAATACAAATTTAAAAGGGCAGGTCTACTCAGTAGGAAATGATGGTCAAAAAAGGCCTGCTGTCATTGTCGCCCATGCCTGGAAAGGACGCGACCAGTTTGCTTTGGACAAGGCGAAGTTATTGGCTGAACAGGGATACGTAGGCTTCGCCGCTGATCTTTATGGCGATGGTGTTGTGGTCGAAAGCAATGAAGAGGCGTTTGAACGGATGCTTCCCCTCTTTCTCGACCGCAAGCTTTTGCGAGACAGGATTGTCGCAGCCTATGATGTTATTAAGGACCATCCTTTAGTTGATAACGGGAACATTGGGGCGATCGGTTTTTGCTTTGGTGGTGCAACAGTCCTTGAGCTAATCCGATCAGGAGTTGATCTTAAGGGGGTTGTCAGTTTTCACGGGCTGCTTGGATACACTATAGGTGAGGAAAAAGCAGAAGTTCCTCCATCAGCTGAGAAACTTAATGGAAGCTTGCTCATCTTACATGGTTATCAAGATCCCATGGTCAGTCTGGACGATGTTGTCAAAATCCAGCAAGAGTTCAGCTCTAAAGGGATTGACTGGCAAATGCACACTTACGGCAACGCCTCCCACGCATTTACAAATCCCGAAGCAAATGAACCCGAAAGCGGCCTTGTATATAACGCAATAACGGAAAAACGGGCCATGCGTTCGATGAACGATTTTTTCAAAGAGGTCTTTTCATGAGATTTACAGCCATTGTTGTTATCATTTACAGTATTCTGGTGTTATCGGGAGGATTGATCGGTTATCTCATGGCAGACAGCCTGCCATCGCTGATATCTGGTGTCGCCTTTGGCGCAGCTCTGTTTACTTGCGGCATGGGAATTTTGCGCGCTAACACCACTTCCTTTCTGATTTCGATAGGTCTTAGCGGTGTGTTAACTGCTTTTTTTTCCTATCGATATTGGCTGACAGCTAAAATGATGCCGGCTGGAATGATGGCAATCGTCAGTGGATTGATTTTCCTACTTTTACTGACAACCAGATCAAAACGAAAATGAAATCCAACAAGCGCGGGGGACGTATGAAACAGCTTGTCACAGATAGCAAAACACGCCTGAAGAAATTTCTTCCGATCGACACGACCCTTTTTCTTTTTCAGTTTTTCAAGCATCCCAATGATATTGGAGCCCTTGCGCCGAGCTCAAAAGCTTTAGCAGAGTCAATGACACGTTTTGTTGGTAGAGAGGCTTCAAAGCCCTGTAATTATCTTGAAGCTGGAGCTGGAACAGGGGCTTTTACAAAAGCAATTGTTGAAAAATTACGTGAAGAAGACCGTTTGGATGTGATTGAGATCAATCCCAAATTTTGCGCTCGTCTCGAAGAAAAGTATGCGGATTATCCGAATATTCATATTCACAACACGTCTATACTAGACTGGAAGCCAGGCTATCAGTACGACGCAATCGTGTCTTCACTCCCCTTCAACGCGTTCCCCTCTGATTTTGTCAAACAGATCTATCATCAATACCAAAAGGTGGCCAAAAGCGGTTGCATGGTCACTTATTGCGAATACATGGCCCTTCCCGGAATTCGAAAGTTATTTATTTCTCCCAAGTCCAGACGGGCATTACAGGCAACGCTGGATACGACGAATCATTTTGAAGGCGAGCATGAAGTCCAGGTGGACAAGGTCTTTGCAAATTTCCCTCCGGCCCTTGTCCACCACTGCAAGCTGTAGTCAGAGGTAATTCAACCACTGAGATCATAGAGGACACAGAGCGAGGCGATTTTCCAACGACCTCAATGTTCTGTGTAAAAATTCTTCGTCTGCGTAAGCAGTCTCTGAGATCTTTGCGGGCTCTGTGGTAGTGGTATTATTGCTACAATGTTTATTCAATGTTAAAATACTAACAGATATTGGAATAAGTTTTTGTAAAGTCCCATTCCTACTTTTCTGTGCTGAATAAAAAATTAGCCCTCCGCTGAGAAGGGAGGGCTGAATGATAAAATTAAACGGAAGGAACCGTTTTTGCTTTAATGATCTTGATCGGCTTGGCAGGAAGGTCCTGATATGGTCCTTGCGACTGAGTCTCAACCGATTTAATCTGATCAACGACATCCATTCCGTCAGTCACCTTTCCAAATACGCAGTACCCGAATTCGTGCGGATTCTCCCCTTTGAAATCGAGAAACGAATTATCCACAACGTTAATGAAAAATTGAGAGGTCGCACTGTCCACCACATTGGTGCGGGCCATGGCTACCGTGCCCCGTTTGTTTTTCAAACCATTGTTCGCCTCGTTGACGATAGGCTCTTTTGTCGGTTTTTGGGTCAGGTTCTCAGTGTAACCGCCGCCCTGGATCATGAATCCATCGATCACGCGATGGAAAATCGTATCGTCATAATGTCCAGAATTGACATAATCAAGGAAATTCTTCACGGTCACAGGAGCTTTGTCAGGATAAAGCTCGATCGTGATATCCCCCATTGAAGTTTGAAGTTTCACAGTTTTTGTTTCTGTGTCAGATGATGTGTCCATTGAGTACAATTCCTTGTTTGCAAATAAAATAAGGGCGGATGCCGCAAGTAGTCCTAATGATAACAAAACTGTCATTCTCTGCATAGGTAATCCTTTGATAATTAGTCATTAAATCTTTATCTATCCGTTGATGGGCAACTCAATCTGCGCGAGATATATCGCGGTTTTCTCCTCATGAGAAGAGTAATAACTGAGCCACAGACAGCGGTCGTGATATACCATGCCCGGATAGCTGCAATCAATTCCGCCACTAGGTAATAACAGAGCCGGCTCAATCTTATCAAGGCTCATCCGCAATAAAGCTGTTTTTTGAAACCATCCATACGGATTTCTTTCTACAATCCGCCCTGCCGCCCACATTTGTTGATCGGGAAGTATGATGAAATCGGGGCCTCCAAGATGATGCTTAGTCTCTTTCCATTTCCACACTGTATACGGCGGTCTGCTTGTGCCGATCCAGGCATGTCCGTTGGTTTTGAAATTCCGCCTGACCAGCGCAACCATTGTATCATCATCGGTAAATCGAAGCGTTGTCTCATTTGGGCCGTCCGGAATATCCCACTCCATGACCGAGGACCAGTCGAGCCCGTTCTCGCTTTTCCATAGCCATAGCCGCCACCGATCTTTTCCTGGCCGGTATGAAACGCCCCAAGCAGTCCCCTTATGCCATGTAATCCTCCACAGCCAGTCGAAAGGGCGGCATATCGTTTGCAAAGACGACCATTCATTTTTGAAAAAGGAAACGCTCGAAAAGCGGGAAAGCGCTTTTTCATCTTCATAGACGACTTCTTCAACGAGAAGCATTAACTGGTTGTCGGGTGTAATGGATAGCTTTGGATCCCTGAGATCTACTCCGTTCTTTTCAACGGTAGAATGAGGTTCCCAATGATCGCCGTTTCTGCTGCGGATGACACGGACGATCCCGTCCTGTCCAAAGACGTGCGCATCAGATTCGCGAAAGACGCAATAAAAATAATTATTGTAATAAATTAGGTCAGTCAAAGCGTTATGCTCTGCATAATCCCATATTTTTTCGACTGACCTAATTTTAGGTTTCAAACCAAACCCTAAAAAAGATTAAACGGAAGTTGACGATGTCGTTGCCACAACTTCCTGATTGATGTGTTTAGGCATCACCTCGACGACATATTGCTGCACAGGCTCAGTTGAAAACTGACGTCCGCATTCGAGACAACGGTGATTTTGTTTCCCGTGACGGGTAAATCCATTTCGTTTAAATGCTTGCGACGAGCATTTTGGACAGTGTATTTCCATTTCGATTCTATTCCCTTTAGTTGTGTGATGGCATAGCGAACGTTTATCAATGGCGGTTTGCATTCTATTTCTTACCGTTTCATTTCCAATCAACGGTAAGTCTTTCGCCATTCGCACGATATGCCAATTAATCGTAACAGAAAAATCTATACAACAGCTTCAAGTATTTTCCAAGAAAAAAAATCTAATTTGTTGCAGTTAATTTGTCTTTATTCAGGATATTTTTTTGATAATAGTTCTCTTTCTTCGCGCAATTCACGCAAATGTTTATGTGCGTTTGCGACTAATTGCCGTTGATTATCGCCAACCTTGAACTGCTCTTGCATCTGTTCTGTCACTTGTCGGCCAGCTTCGGTCAATAATTGAATGACATCATCTTCGTTATCATCTGCACTTTGAGCGGCATCTAACAAGTCAGCCAAATACATTTGTACTTCATGAGAAGCTTTAGTGATGATATTAGCAATAACGTTTTTGAATTCTGTATAAGGAATGACATTTGCGTTGATCCCACCGACGATCCAGGCATTTTGAAGATCCTGCCTAAAATTTTCAGTTCCTTTGACCTTTGATTTTTTCCCCTTTGCCATTGTCATATCGATCTGTCTAAGGGTTTCGTGCACCTCGACTAAGGTTTTAAACTGTTCCAGAAACTGTTTTTGACTATTAGAGCAACGGGCAAGCTCCTGTTCAGCTTTTGCAATCAATCCGTCCCCGCCTTTGGTCAATAATTGAGTGCGTTTTTTTGCATTTCGCACATCATTTAAATAGGTTTCCACTTTATTCCACAGTTTGTTCGAACTGACCCTTCCGAAAAACGTATTTTTCATCCAAAGGAAGAAAGAGTGTACACATTTTGCGACCAGGAGGAACGGGCGTTTCCACCAGGAGGGTAGCTTTGTATCCTCAGATGATAAATCACGGCTCACTGCATCTGTCACTTGACGTACACGGTCTTTCATCTTTTCAGACGACTCGGGAGCATCAGGGGCGAATGCGCTTAATCTTGCCCTTTCAATCACTGAGAGAGCTTTGTAGCAAGTTTTTCTATCGGATGGAGACATCGCTTTTAGGTAGGCTTTATCGAAATGTACGCCTTTACCTGGAATCTCTTTCATAAGTGTCTCTTGCCGGAGAGACTGACCAACTGTTAATGCTAATTGAATGGAGATGCTCATTTATTATGCCTCAAAATTCATTTAAAATATATATCATAAACGTTTTAGAACGAAAAAACAATACAATATTTATTTTAAAAAGAGGTTACGAAAAAGTTGCATTAAACAGTATTTTTAAACAATATATCCAGATTTTACTAAGGTGAAAATGATGACCAGCCCTGCAGATTCTCAATCAATGATGCATTTATTAACAGAAGAGAGAAAATTTCCTCCTTCTGAAGAATTCCGGAAACATGCGCTCCTTTCAAATGAGGAGCAATATGCCGAGATGTATCGAAAATCGATTGAACATCCGGAAGATTTCTGGTTGGAACAGGCGAAAACACTCGATTGGTATCAATTTCCAACAAAAGCCTCTAAGCATAATTGGAACAGCCATGCGCGTCAGATCAAACATACGTGGTTCGAAGACGGTGTGATCAATACAACTGTCAACTGCCTGGACCGGCATTTGACCGGGCCCAGAGCGGACAAGGTTGCAATTCTTTGGCAAGGCGACGAAGACGAAGAAACAGAAAAAATCACTTACCGCCAACTTCATGAGCGCGTGTGTCAATTTGCCAATGTGTTGAAATCAAAAGGGGTGGGTAAAGGCGACCGCGTCTGCATTTATCTTCCCATGATCCCCGATCTGGCTGTTGCGATGCTCGCCTGCGCAAGGATTGGCGCTATCCACTCAATCGTATTCGGTGGTTTCAGCGCAGAGTCTTTGGCGCATCGCATTCAGGATTCCAGCTGTCAATTGCTCATCACCTCCAATGTTTCCATTCGTGGAGGAAAAACGATCCCGTTAAAGGCGATTACAGATGAAGCTCTTCAACAGGCAGACTGTATTGAAAATGTGATTGTCGTGAAACGAACGGATGACCCGTGCATGATGACCGAAGGAAGGGACCATTGGTGGCACGAGCTCATTGACGGTGTATCAACGGAGTGCCCGCCTGAACAGCTTAATGCTGAGGATCCTCTTTTTATCCTCTACACTTCAGGATCAACGGGAAAACCAAAAGGCGTTGTCCACACGCAAGCAGGATACCTTCTCCACACATCGTTAACCCATCGGTACCTGTTCGACATTCATGAAGAGGACATCTATTGGTGTACAGCAGATATTGGCTGGGTCACAGGTCATAGCTATATCATTTATGGCCCATTGGCGAACGGAAGCACAACAGTAATGTTTGAAGGTCTTCCCACCTACCCTGATCCCGGACGGTTTTGGCAAATTGTCGACAAGTACAAGGTAAACATCTTTTATACTGCTCCAACAGCCATTCGAGCTTTAATCGCGTGTGGAGAGTCTCATCCCCAACATTACTCCCTGGACTCTCTCCGCTTGTTAGGAACTGTTGGAGAACCGATCAACCCGGAAGCATGGATGTGGTACAGAGCAGTGATCGGCAAAGGTAACTGTCCTATAGTCGATACGTGGTGGCAAACCGAAACCGGCGGTATCATGATTGCGCCAATGCCAGGCGTGCACACATTGAAACCAGGAAGTGCCAGCCGTCCATTTTTCGGCGTAGAACCGGTGATTTTGAGAGAGGACGGAACGGAATGTTCTGCCGATGAAGGGGGCTCCCTTTGCATCAGACGGCCGTGGCCTGGAATGATGCGGACGACCTGGGAAGACCATGACCGTTTTATCGATACCTATTTTACTCAATTCGAAAACCTCTATTTTACCGGAGACGGCTGCCTTGTCGACTCTGATGGCGATTACTGGCTGATGGGAAGAATCGATGATGTTGTCAACATTTCCGGCCATCGCATTGGAACAGCTGAAGTCGAGAGCTCTCTTGTCAGCCATGAATCGGTGGCCGAGGCGGCTGTTGTTGCCTGTTCCCATACGATCAAAGGTCAAGGGTTGTATGCCTATGTCACCCTTGTAGAGTCTGCTGATGAAAGCCAGGAGCTGTTTGAAGAGCTTCGTCTGCATGTGCGTGAGGAAATTGGTCCCATCGCCGTTCCCCATCTGATACAATTTACCAGAGCGCTGCCCAAAACGCGTTCGGGAAAGATCATGAGACGCATTCTAAGGAAAATCGCAGAGAACGAGACCGATCAGATTGGTGATACCAGTACACTTGCAGACCCAACTGTCGTTGAAAAGTTGCTGAATGGAAAACCCTATGGTGAAGTCAGATGAATGACGCCCTCTGGATGCGTGAAGCGATTTCCGAAGGTCAAAAAGGCAGGATCAACGCTCCCCCAAATCCTTGGGTAGGGTGTGTCATTGTCAAGAATGACCAGATTGTCGGAAAAGGGTTTCATCCTGAATGCGGACAGCCGCATGCCGAAGTCTTTGCGCTGAATGATGCTGGGGAAAAGGCCAAAGGAGCGACAGCGTATGTGACGCTGGAACCCTGTTCGCATACAGGCCGCACTCCCCCATGCGTCAACGCCTTGATCAATGCGGAGGTTTCCCGCGTCGTCATTGGAGTTGAAGATCCTGACGAGAAGGTCTCAGGCAAGGGGATCGCCGCTTTAAAGGAAGCGGGCATCAAGGTCGTTGTAGGAGTTGAAAGGGAGAAAGTAGAAAAGGATCTGGAACCCTATCTTTTTCATAGAAGGTTTGGAAGACCGTTTGTCATCGGTAAAACGGCTCTCTCAATTGATGGCAGGGCGGCAGCAAGCGACGGTTCCTCACAATGGATCTCTTGTCAGGAAGCGAGAAAAGATGCCCATCGCTTGAGAGCAGAGTCTCAGGCAGTGCTGATAGGATCTGGAACGGCCGTGAAAGACTCGCCAAGGCTTACGGTCAGGGATGTGGATGAAATTCCAAAAACAATGCCTCTCCGGGTGCTGCTCGATCGCTCCGGTATTGTTCCTCACGACTCGCCTCTTTTTCAATTGGAGTTGGCCCCTACACTTGTTTTTTCGAATAGTAAAGACTATCCAACTGGTGTTGAAGTCGTCTCTGAAACGGATCTGAAGAACATCCTTGAAAATTTAGGAAAGCGGGGTGTTTTACAGATATTGATTGAAGGAGGGCCAACAGTGTTGTCGGATTGTATAGAGAAGGGAATCGTCAATCGATTGATTGTTTATACAGGATCAAAAGTCTTAGGCGAAAAGGGATCTGCCGGATTTAAAATGCCTCATGTCCAATCCATTGACCAAGCGATCGAAATGCGCCTTGAAGAAGTAGCAAAAATCGGAAATTCGGTCCGTTCGATTTACTCTCTCTCGTAAGTTCCGACCAATTCACCCTGGGCAAGAATATGCCCTTCCATTGCTTTCAGTAGATCTGCTTTCAGCGCTTTTTCCGGCAGGTTGAGGATCTTGTTCAATGCAAATACCTTGAAAAAGTACCGGTGAGGTCTGCCTTCAGGAGGATAAGGGCCTTTATAGCCAACATCGCCGAAGTCATTGAGGCCTTCATTTTCCGGCTTCATTCCCTCTTCAATCGTTTTCAGGTCGGGATCAAGGTTCCACGCCACCCAATGGACGAAATCGCCCAATGGGGCATCCGGATCATCGACGATCACAGCAAGGCTTAAAACGTGGATTGGAGTTCCTTCGATATTCAATTCCGGCGACAGGTCGCGCCCTTCATGCGTGTGCTTTTCAGGGATTGGATCCCCGTCTTTAAAAGCAGGGCTTGTAATCGTCAGCTTTACGGTCGTATCGCTCATTCTGTACCTACTCTGTCAAATCATTGTAACGTCTTTCTAAGTCGACGAGGATCTGCATGATCCTATCCTTGTTAAGCACCGTGTGGTAGGGAGACCCCTCTTCCTGTCGATACTTTTCTGTCACTTCGATAAATTTCTCAAGAGATCGGACAAAATCCTCACTCACTTCATCGTCGTCAAAGTTTTCATCATCGCTGTTGATCTCTTTGATGGTATCGAAGTTGTCTGCCATCTTTTCCACATAGTCAAAGCATTTCATCGGTTCGACAGGAAACGTTTTTTCTATTTTTGTCATGAGTTCGAGGGTGTTGTCCATCAACTCCCCCATTTCTTTTACTTTGTCTGCCATCCTAAGTTGTCCCTCCTAGCTCAGTTCCTGAGACCTTGCCTCCCCGGTCATCTTTTAATTGACTGAGGACATGCTGTAAATTTCCTTTCACCAAGTCCACATCGCTTTGGATTCCTAGCAAGGAAACAGCAAGAGGCGCTGCGTTCAGGGCAGCGTCTGCGCTTTCCTGGAATTTTTCGATTGCAGTTCTGATCTCATCTCGTTTTTCTGGTGGAATTGACACGCCTTCCAATTTTCCCATTTGTTTGATCGAGGCAAAGGTTGATTGAATTTTAGGACCGTACGGAGCTGCTGCAGCCAGCCCGCCTTTGTCTATAGCCTCTTTTGCTTCATCTATAATTTGTTTATATGATTGAAAGCTCGATGCGATTTCATTGACTTCCATCTATTCCTCCTACGTTATCTAATTTAATTTTAAAAAAAATCCTATATCCTGTCAAATTTTGCTGTTCTTAACGCATTATTTTGATATAAGGACTCACTTATCTAATAATAAAGGATATACTATATGGCAAAAGTGATCCTGGATGGCAGCCATCTTTCGCTAGATCATGCGCAAATGATTGCAAAAGGGGCTCAGGTTCAGATACATAACAGCGTAAAAAATCCTATTGAAGCTTCCAGTAGGTTTGTTTCAAGGGTTTCCACAGGTGAAAAGCCTGTCTACGGTATCAATACAGGCTTTGGTTATCTCGCCAGACATAAGATCGGAAAGTCAAAACTTAAAGAACTGCAGAACAATATCTTAAAAAGCCATGCGGGTGGATATGGCAATCCCCTTTCGGTCGAGGAGACCCGTCTGGCTATGACACTGCGGTTGAACGTCCTCTTAAAAGGCTTGACCGGAGTTACTTACCCTCTTTGCGAGGCGTTGGCTAACCTCATCAATGCGCATATCTACCCTCTTATTCCGGAATATGGATCAGTTGGAGCTAGCGGCGACCTTGCTCCCCTTGCGCATTTAGTCCTTCCCCTTATCGGACATGGAAAAGTGAGGTACAGGGGGCAAGTGATCGGCGCAAGGGCTGCATTGAAGCGCGCCGGACTGAAACCTTACCAATTGCAGATCAAAGAGGGACTTTCGTTGATCAATGGAACGCAGATCATGTTGTCTGTCGGAACATTGGCATTGACAGAAGCCTTGAAGATCGTCGAGCTGGCCGACTGGGTGGCATGCCTGACCTATGAAGCGATGATCGGTAATATCGATGCGCTGAATCCCCTGATCCATCAGGCCAGAGGGCAGACTGGACAGATCTACTCAGCAGAAGCGATGAGGCAGCACCTGGAGGGCTCTTACCTCTATGATGAAGAGACAAAGCGTACACGTGTCCAGGATCCCTATTCCATGCGTTGCGCTCCTCAAATCCATGGGCCCAGCCGCGATGCCCTCTCCCACGCCAAGGGGATTATTATCAAGGAATTGAATGCGACAACCGATAATCCTTTGGTCTTTGAAGATTCTTTGGAAATTATCAGCGGAGGAAATTTTCACGGCCAGTGCCTTGCATTCGCGTTCGATATTGCTTCAATGGCGATCGCCGAACTTGGGAATGTCTCCGAAAGGCGGTTGGAACTGTTATTGAACCCCCATTTCAGTGAACTTCCCGCATTTCTCACACCCTTCGAAGGGACCTGTTCAGGTTACATGACCGCGCAGTATCTAAGCGCTTCTCTTGTCAATGAGAACAAACTGCTCGCCAACCCCGCTTGCACGGATTCGATTCCAGGCAATGTCGGAGTCGAGGACCACGTCAGCATGGGAATGACATCGGCTCGCAAGTTTAAGAAGATCATTAAAAACACCCGGGTCATCCTTGCAGCTGAACTTGTAGCAGCTGCGCAAGGGGTCGATCTCAGAGAAGTCAAAAAACTGGGAAGAGGGACGTCTGTTCTGTACAGAAGGCTGCGCAGGGAGGTCCCCGATTTAAAAAACGACAGGGTGATCGCAAAAGATATCGAAAAGGCCGTCAATATACTGGAGGATTTATGACACATACTACGGACAAACTCTCATCATTCATGGAAAATTACGCTCAGCACCCCCGGTATAAAGCTCCGACCGGCTCCCAGCTCCACGCGAAAAGCTGGCAGACAGAGGCGCCGCTCAGAATGCTGTTGAACAACCTGGATGCCGAAGTGGCCGAAGATCCCAGTCAGTTGATTGTCTATGGAGGGACAGGGCAGGCCGCGCGCAACCCCGATGCTCTTCGACATATCATCGAATCCCTATTACGATTAGAAGAAGATCAAAGCTTACTCGTTCAATCGGGAAAAGCTGTTGGAGTGGTGAGGACACATCCGGAAGCCCCTCGTGTCCTGATCGCAAACAGCAATCTGGTCCCTCATTGGGCGAACTGGGAACATTTCCAGGAATTAAAAGAACGCGGCCTGATGATGTTCGGGCAAATGACAGCCGGCAGTTGGATCTATATTGGGACGCAAGGGATTTTGCAAGGGACTTATGAAACGTTTGCGGAAATGGCCAAACGGCATTTCAACGGGTCCCTCAAAGGGAAGCTCGTCGTTTCAGGAGGGCTTGGAGGAATGGGTGGCGCACAGCCTTTGGCGGCGGCATTGAACGGCGCTGTCTACCTGGGCGTTGACATCGACCGCTCGAGGATTGAAAAGCGATTAAAAACGCGCTATTTGGATGTTATTGCCAACAACTTTGAAGATGCGATCGCAAAAATTCAAGAAGCAAAAGAGAAGGGACAAGCTTTATCCATCGGTCTGGAAGCCGATATCGGCACAACCCTACGTCAATTATTAGATAAGGGCATCATCCCTGACGCGGCAACAGATCAAACATCTGCCCACGACCCGCTTTACGGATACATCCCTTCCGGATATTCGCTGGAGGAGGCGGAGCGTCTGCGTCAAAGCGATCCAAAGGAGTATGTCCGTCTGTCAAAAGAAACCATGGCAGCCCACATAAATGCTCTGCTGGAGATGAAGGAAAAAGGAGCTGTCGTCTTCGATTATGGCAATAACCTGAGAGAATTTGCCAAAGAAGGCGGCGCAGAACGGGCATTTGAAATCCCCGGCTTTGTCCCGGAGTATATCCGTCCGCTTTTCTGCGAAGGAAAAGGGCCGTTCAGATGGGCGGCGCTGTCCGGTGATCCTGAAGATATTTATAAAACCGATGAAGCGCTGATGCAGCTTTTTCCGGAACATCACCACCTGCATCGTTGGTTGAAATCTGCAAAAGAACGTGTGGCATTCCAGGGACTCCCCTGCCGTATCTGCTGGCTTGGGCTTGGAGAGCGGGAACGCGCAGGTCTGTTGTTCAACAAAATGGTAAAGTCCGGAGAACTCTCAGCCCCTATCGTCATTGGTCGCGATCATTTGGACTCAGGGTCGGTTGCCTCGCCGAACCGGGAAACTGAAGGAATGCTGGATGGTTCGGACGCTGTCTCTGACTGGCCCCTGTTGAATTTAATGTCCAACACTGCCGGCGGCGCGACGTGGGTCTCTTTTCACCATGGAGGCGGGGTCGGCATGGGCTATGCACAGCACGCCGGGATGGTGGTCGTCGCAGATGGTTCAGAGCGTGCGCACCGATGCTTGTCACGGGTTTTATACAATGATCCGGCAACCGGTGTGATGCGCCATGCAGACGCTGGATATGAAACCGCGCAGAAACTCTTCAAGGAGTTCCATCTCGGATGAAGTTAATTGGCCCATTTAAGCAATTAATCACAATGCGAGGCACCTCTCTTGAGGGCCCTCTCGAGGATGCGGCATTGGAAATCATTGACAACGCTGGAATTCTGATCGTTGATGGTGTCGTCAAACAGATCGACTCTTATGATCGGATGGATTGCGATCAGAAAATCGTCTTTGACTCCCCTGTTGTTGGAATCCCCGGGTTGGTCGATGCCCACACGCATCTTTGCTGGGGCGGTTCACGCGCCGGGGATTACGCATTGAGGGTCCAGGGTGTCTCTTATCAGGAGATCGCAAGTCGGGGTGGTGGAATTCGCGATACAGTCGCGCAAACACGTCGGGCCTCTCTTGAAACGTTGACAGAAAGAGTGAAACAACATCTAGATAGGCAGCTGTCCTGGGGAGTAACGACCACCGAGGTAAAAAGTGGTTACGGACTGTCTGTTGAAAGCGAATTAAAAATGCTCAATGCAATTTCAGCCGGAGCTAAAGAACATCCGGTCGATGTCGTTCCGACCTGTCTGGCAGCACACACACTACCCCAGGAATTTGATAATCCGAAGGAATATTTGGAGTACATTCAAAAAGAGCTTTTCCCTCTTTTGCCAAAAGATGTCAGACGGGCAGATATTTTTGTTGAAGAAGGCGCCTTCGCTCCTGAAGAAGCGCTTGCCTATTTGCGCTTTGCAAAAGATCAGGGGTTTTCCATTACCGTTCATGCCAACCAGTTCACACACGCCGGGGTCAGAGTTGCGTGTGAAGTGGGCGCAGTCAGCGCTGATCATTTAGAGCACTTGACAAATGATGAAATCCGGCAGCTCGTGCGTTCCAATGTGAAGGCTGTCGCTTTGCCAGGTGCGTCTCTTGGACTTGGGGTCGACATGGCTCCCGCAAGAAAGATGCTTGATGCAGGACTTTGCCTTGCCATCGCTTCTGACTGGAATCCGGGATCAGCGCCTATGGGAAATTTACTCGCTCAGGCCTCACTATTGGGCGCCTACGAAAAATTGAGCCTTGCAGAGACATTGGCCGGGATCACCTGTCGGGCAGCTGCAGCGCTGGAGTTGTCCGACAGAGGAGTACTGGAGAAGGGAAAGAGGTGTGATGTTGCAGTGTTTTCAACAGAAGACTGGCGCGATATTTTTTATTATCAGGGCTCCATGCAGCCTTCTGAAGCAATTGTAAATGGAATAAGGAGGTGAGCATGTGGACAGGACGAGTTGACAGTGAAAAAAAGGAGCGTTTTCATCAATGTGTCGAGACTGTTGACATCGAAACGATCCCAAGCGACAGCTCTAAGAAAATAGCCTTTGTCGGATTTGCCTCCGATGAAGGTGTAAAAAGAAATCTGGGGAGGCCCGGTGCAAAAGAGGGCCCCCAAGCAATTCGCCATGCGCTAGGCTCGCTTCCCTACTATAATCAAAGCATCCGCTTATACGATGTGGGCGATATCCAATGTCAGGAAGGGAACCTTGAAGTAGCTCAAAGTGAGCTTGCGGAAACAGTTGCATCCTTGAAAAAAAAGGATGTTTTTCCCTTAGTTTTAGGCGGCGGTCACGAAGTCGCATGGGGACATTACAAGGGCCTTGCCAACCATTCCCCAACAAAACAGCTTGCTATCGTCAATTTCGATGCCCACTTGGACATGAGGCCATATTCTGACAAAGGATCATCCGGAACCCCTTTCTTACAGATCGCCAATGACCTAAAGGCACGGGATTTACCATTGAACTATACCTGCATTGGCCTGCAGCCGACAGGAAATACAGCAACGCTGCTTGAAACTGCTAAAGAACACAATGTTAATGCAATTGTTGCGGAAGAGATCCACTTAACAGGAATCGAGTCCACTTTCCGTAGGTTAGAAAAACTCGTTTCAGAAGACGTATCGCTCTATGTTACAGTATGTTTAGACGTTTTCGCTTCGGCTTATGCGCCCGGTGTCAGCGCTCCTCAACCTCTGGGGCTTACCCCCTGGCAGGTGATTCCCTTATTGCGTTTTCTCGCTGATTCTGGTAA
This sequence comes from uncultured bacterium, assembly GCA_964635295.1. Lineage (GTDB taxonomy): Bacteria > Chlamydiota > Chlamydiia > Chlamydiales > Waddliaceae > Waddlia. The sequence continues at coordinate 2,914 of CAZWOB010000001.1, read as the reverse complement.
GGTTACAGGTCTAGACATTGCAGAGCTGTCGCCCCCTTTTGACCGAGACGATGCTACCGCAAAGCTTGCCAGTAACCTGATATTTGATTTCATCCATCACTTCAAGAAATAGATGAGTTTCCTAAAATCGACAGCCAAAAAGAAAAATCTATAGTACCAATAGAAATCTAGGAATTAGGTTCATGTTGCGCGTACCCCCAATCACATCCTCTCCGGACCCTTTTATTGTTACAAGGGATGATCTGAGACCATCGAATGTCAAAGTGAAAGATCCCCTTTATAAGAGAGTTTGGAGAGTTGTTAACAGAGTCATTCGAAAGTTTCTCAACCACTTTACTTTGAGAAAAGAATCGACACCGTTCGATCTGTCGAGAAGGCAGATTCGTTTAATTAACCAGGCACAAGCAGCCAGGACACCGGCTCCAGCAGCCGTACCCATGCCTGTTCAGCATGACATTCCGGATGAATTTACGGAGCCTACGCTTTCGACAACAGTTGCTTCTCATCCTGAACCGCTTGAACGATTGAAAGAGTTCTTACAAGCATTTGCCCAGATTACCGTTAACGAATGTGTATATGAAGACATCTGCGCACCCGAATTTCCGGAATGGAAGAACACGTTGACCGAACTGGTCGAGTCGATACCTGATTTCAATGCCGCCTTGATAAAATTAAAGGACTCGATCGCCCCTCTGATGAAAAACGTCAAGACGGCTGACGACCCCGCCTTCACGCTTATTTTACAGCAGCTTCTCAAACATTACATACAATCTGATAAAGAAACTGTGAAAGCCGAACTGTTGGACAATTTGCGCGCGCAAAAGCAAACAGGGAATATCGACGAACAAAAATATAACAAAGCTGTCAAGTTTTTGGATCCCATTCTTACATGGCTCTACCATCCGAATAACTGGATGGTCAGATCAACGCAGACAGTTAACCTCCACCACTTCATTTCAGACAGTTTTCGATTTTTAGATGCGCTCTCAGCAAAAATCAGAGAAGGAGAGCTCGCTGATTTTTTCGAAAAGATCTTATCTTTCATTGACGAAGACTTTGATGCACAGATCAAAGAGGCTTTCGAACTCAATACAAAACCAGTGACTCAACTGCTCTCTACCAGACTTGCCGATATCGTTGAAAAACTCCCCTACACTGAAGCATATGATCAACTTTTGAGTAAAATCGTTGAACATATGGAGGGGTGGACCTATGCCAACAGGGTGAGGAACGAGCAGGAGAAGCTAGTCGATGATGCTTCTAAAGCAGACAGCGCCCATGCGACAAATGTGAGTCAGATCGAGCGTCAGCAGACAGCGCAAAGACTCCTTGATCTCGTCAGGGCTGATGGAGGAAGAGAGCCTTATCTGCACAATGAATTTTTGCGCGCTTTTTGCGCTCGAGACGTCTGCCATCCCACGGTTGGAAAATCCGTGGAAGCGGCAAATCCGGAAGAGGAAGAGAAGATCGACCTCAAATTTTATGAGGACCTCATTGAGAATCTTTTTCCTGTATTTTTGCCCAAAATGAAACGGGTTCTTCCGCATGGACTACAGATCGAGGTGAATGGGATCTCTGACATCATCAATAAACTCGTCTTTCCGGACAAAATAGAGGAGCTCAGGGAAGAGGCTGTCAGCGTGTTTGAAGAAGTTCTCGAATCCAGCCAGGTCAAAGATAAAGACAATTTCCGGGAGTATTTCTTTGCTCTGACGCATCTTGTTATCGTCGAATATATCCAATTCAAAGTTAAGCACGTTCTTTCATTGGAACTGCACAAGCTTTTTAAACGTTTGGCTTCCAAAGAGTATTTGGACTACTTAATTGTGGAGTATATTTTTCCTTCCCTTCTGGAAAAAACACTTGAGGGATTTATTCGGACACACATTGAACGGAACAGTTCACAAATTGGATCCGCCTTTCAGATCATCTTTGAAAATGGATACGATATTGAAGATGAGACGCTGCCTCTTTACGATCAACTTTTCCAATCAGTCGGAAGAGATCTCATGGACTTCAGGATGGAGCAAGAGGGAATTACGAAAGAGGATTTTATCCGCATTGTCAAACCTGTGTTACGGGAAATCCATGATTTCATTTCTGATAAGAAAACAGAGTTAGACGTAGAGATCTTGTCCCGAAACCAAGTGAGAAGCATTTTACGCGACTATTTCAGATTTGAGTCTGTATCGGTCAATCACGATTATGGCAGGTTGATCATGAACGCCCTGTTTAAAATCGGATCATTCGGCGGGTGGTTTTCAGAAAAAATCATCGGATGGTGTCAGGGTACCTTAAGCGATGTTACCAGCCAAACGCTGCATCCGATCAGAGAAAATTACGAGATGCTTGTCGATTCGATCGTCGAATCGGCCAGCGTGAACCTTTTATCAGCTGATGCCATTCGGGAGAACTTGTTTGTCGACGAGCTGTCTGCCGAAGAAAAGGCTCGACAGAACGCGCAGGTGGAACGGGAATTACCCAGGCAGATTCGTAGAATTTCCGCACTTGCCCACGATTCCATCTACCGCTCGCTGGAATCTCGTTCCGAACCATGGATTCAGCATTTCACACCCTCCACCACTAAAATCGATGGAGTGATCACAGATGTTTACAATCGGTTGTTAGGAGATCAAAAGCTCAATGAGAGCCTGCTGCTTTCTGCGACCGAGATTATCAAAGCCTCGCTTCACAGATCTGTAGAGCAGATGGAAGCATCTACTATTAGTGAATAATTAAATTTTCCAACTTTTTTACATACCTTCTAAAGTCATTATTATAAAAAAAAATTGACAAACTAATTATTTCGTGCTAAAATCACCTTGGAAGGGTGCTGAAAATAAGCGTCTTGAGTACTACCAATTAACTTTTGATTCAATATTAATTAGGTACTTATATGGGTATAATAACTTAC